>NZ_JBHWIV010000081.1:0-40340 GCF_042731675.1 Kitasatospora sp. NPDC059827
GGACGGCACCGGACGGGTCGGCGACCACCGAGAAGCGGCCCAGGTCCGTCACGTCGGTGGGCTCCTTGCGGACCTTGCCGCCGGCCGCCTCGGCCCTCGCCGCGGTGGCGTCGGCGTCCGCGACCGCGATGGCGACCGTCCAGGCCACCGGCTGCTGCGGGGCGTAGCGCGGGGTGACGGCGGCGGCCGCGGCCTCGCCCAGGAACATCTGGGTGTAGCCGTCGTCCTCGGGGCGGACGCCGCTCTCGGGGCGCCAGCCGAACAGTTCGGCGTAGAAGACCCGGGCGGCGGCCGGGTCGTCGGTGCCCAGCTCGACCCAGCAGGGGGCATCGGTGGTGACGGAGGTCTGCTTCATGGCTCTCGACTCTCGGCTCTTGACTCTCGGCTCTCGGGGGCGCTCGGGCTGCGCTGCGGTGCCTTGATCTGATGGTTCGTCAGGGCCTCGCTCTCTCAAGAGACTTCGAGGACCACCTTGCCGCGCGTGTGCCCGGACTCGACCTCGGCGAGCGCCTCACCGGCGCGGCCGAGCGGGTAGCGGCCGGTGACCTGGGGGTCGAGGCCGCCGGCGGCGACCAGGGCGGCGAGGGCGGCCAGGGTCTCGGAGCTGGTCGAGCGGGTGACGTACGCGCCGCCGAGCTCGGCGGCGGTGGCCGGGTCGGCGGTGCTGACCAGCTCGGTCCGGTCGGTCCGGACTCCGGCCACCGCCCGCAGGGCGTCACCGCCGACCAGGTCGAGGATGCCGTCGACACCGTCGGGGGCGGCCTCGGCGATCCGCTCGGCGACGCCGTCGCCGTAACGGATCTGCGTCGCTCCGAGGGACTCCACGTACGACCGGTTGGCATCGCTCGCGGTGCCGAGCACGACCAGGCCCCGACTGCGGGCGATCTGGGCGGCGGCACTGCCGACGCCGCCGGCGATCCCGAGGATCAGCAGCGTACGCCCGGCGCCGAGGGCGAGTTGGCGCAGCGCGTCGTCGGCGGTGGCGACCGAGACGCCGAGCGTGGCGGCCAGGTCGAAGCCGACGCCCTCGGGCTTGAGGGCGCTCAACTCGGCGCGCAGCAGGGTCTGTTCGGCGAAGGCGCCGGCGGCGACGAGGCCGAACACCTCGTCGCCCGGGGTGAAGCCGGTGACCCCGGGGCCGATCCGCTGCACCACCCCGGAGGCCTCCTGGCCCATCACGGCGGGGAGTTGGCGCTCGCGACCGAGGAAGCCCCGGCGGATCTTCCAGTCCACGGGGTTGACCCCGGCGGCCCGAACGGTGACCGCCAGTTGTCCCGGGCCGGGGTCGAGCACCGGACGGTCGAGGAACTCCTGCGTCTCCGGTCCGCCGTAATCGATGAAGCCGAACGCCTTGGCCATCGGTGATCCCACTCCTCGGGTAGCGCCCTGCGGCACCTGCTCCCCCGCCCCAGCATGGGGGCGCGGCGGGGCGGGGGCGGGCGCTGGTGGGCCGAACGGGGGCGGACGAACAAAAGACAGCTGACGGATGACAGATTTCAACATCTGTTATCCGTCAGCTGTTATCTGTTTTCTGTCATCTGTTAGCTGTCAGCTGTCAGCTGTCAGCTGCTACTCGTCAGCCGTCACCTGCCGGCCGTCAGCCCCGCACGGCCCGCGTCACCGGGAGCCAGAGCTCCGCCTCCGCGTCGCCCGTCCCCGGGACGAAGCTGGTCCGGAGGATCTCCGGACCCGGCCGGGTCTCGTACGGGTTGGAGGGGAACCACTGGCTGTAGGTGTCCCCCCACATCTCCTGCAAGGCCTGCGGGAACGGCCCGCGGTTGGTGAACACCGCCCAGGTCCCGGCCGGGACGTGCAGGACGTCCAGGTCGTCCGGGACGACGGCGTCCTCACGCGCCACCACCGCGTGCCAGTAGTCGAGTTCGGACCCCTCCTCCCGGTTGGGCGAGAAGTCGTCCGTCACCGACACGATGCCGAGCGGGTTCTTCGCCGTCAGGGCGGTGATCCGCTCGACGGTCTCCGCGCCCAACCCCCGGATGAACTCGGCGATGTGCGGGTTGACCCCCAGGTAGATCAGGGGGACCCGGGCCTTCTTCCCGACGATCCGGAAGTCCGGCTTCTCGACGATCCGGTACTCCATGCTGCTGCTTCCCTCCACGATGAGTCGGAAGGACATCCGGGGCTGGGAGATGAGCGCCGCACCCTCGCGCCGGGCCTCTCCGGGCCCGACCCCGTGCATCGCCCGGAACGCCCGGGCGAACGCCTCCCCCGAGGTGTAGCCGTAGCTGACCGCGATGTCGAGCAGCGTCCGCCCGCCGTCGAGGACCTCCGCCCCGGCGACGGTCAGCCGCCGGCGCCGTACGTAGTCCGACAGCGGCATCCCGGCGAGCATCGAGAACAGCCGCCGGAAGTGGTACTCCGACGTCATCGCGATCCGCGCCAGTTCGGCCACGTCGATCTCCTGGTCCAGGCGCCGTTCGATGTGCTCCATCGCCCGGTTCAGGTGCTCCAGCACTGCCACCCCATCCTTCCCTTGCCGATCACCACCGTAGGAAGGACCCACCTTGCCGTACCCGACGATCGGTGCCCGCTCCGGTCGGGCACCGATCGCCGGGTGACCGGCCTCAGACCAGGCCCTGGGCCAGCATCGCGTCCGCGACCAGTTCGAAGCCCGCGATGTTCGCGCCCACCACGTAGTCGCCCGGGTGCCCGTAGCGCTCGGCGGTGGTGTGGCAGGAGTCGTGGATGTGCTTCATGATCCCGGCGAGCCGCTGCTCGGTGCGCTCGAAGGTCCAGGAGTCGCGGGAGGCGTTCTGCTGCATCTCCAGCGCGCTGGTCGCGACGCCGCCCGCGTTGGCCGCCTTGCCCGGCCCGAAGGCCACCCCGGCCTCCTGGAGGACCCGCACCGCCTCGGGGGTGGTGGGCATGTTGGCGCCCTCGGCGACGGCCAGCACCCCGTTGCGGACCAGGGCGAGCGCGTCGGCCTCGGTCAGCTCGTTCTGGGTGGCGCAGGGCAGCGCCACGTCGGCGGGCACGCTCCAGACGCCCGGGCCCTCGACGAACCGCACGTGGCTGCCGCGCAGTTCGGCGTACTCGGAGATCCGGCCGCGCCGGACCTCCTTGACCTCCTTGAGCAGGTCGAGGTCGATGCCCTTCTCGTCCACCACGTAGCCGGAGGAGTCGGAGCAGGTCAGCACCGTCGCGCCGAGCTGCTGGGCCTTCTCGATCGCGTACACGGCCACGTTGCCGGAGCCGGAGACGAGCACCCGGCGCCCGTCCAGGCCGTCGCCGCGGCTGGCCAGCATCTCGGCGGTGAACAGGACGCAGCCGTATCCGGTGGCCTCGGTGCGGACCTGCGCGCCGCCCCAGCCGAGACCCTTGCCGGTCAGGACGCCGGCCTCGTAGCGGTTGGTGATCCGCTTGTACTGGCCGAACAGGTAGCCGATCTCCCGGCCGCCGACGCCGATGTCACCGGCCGGCACGTCGGTGTGCTCGCCGAGGTGCCGGTGCAGCTCGGTCATGAAGGACTGGCAGAATCGCATGATCTCGGCGTCCGAACGGCCCTTGGGGTCGAAGTCGGAGCCGCCCTTGCCGCCGCCGATCGCCAGCCCGGTGAGCGCGTTCTTGAAGATCTGCTCGAAGCCGAGGAACTTGACGATCCCGAGGTTCACCGAGGGGTGGAACCGCAGGCCGCCCTTGTACGGGCCGAGGGCGCTGCTGAACTCGACCCGGAAGCCGCGGTTGACGTGGATGTCGCCGGAGTCGTCCGTCCACGGCACCCGGAACATCAGCTGGCGCTCGGGCTCGCAGATCCGCTCGATGATCCGGGCGTCGAGGAGCTCGGGGCGGTGGGCGAGCACCGGGGCGAGGGTCTCCAGCACCTCGTGGACGGCCTGGTGGAACTCGGTCTCGCCCTTGTTGCGGCGGACCACGTCCGCGTAGAGCGATTCGATCGCGCGCTGCTCGGCGTCGAGGCGGGGCCGGTCGGCGGCGGGAGCGGCGGAGGCGGAGGAGGTAGTGGTGGCGCGGCTCGTGGGCATCTGATCAGGACCTTCCGTGGTCGTCGGTGGTCGTGCGCGAGGCGTTCCCGTGCCCAGGAAACGGGACGAAGTGTCGCAGTGTCCATGCCTCGGGTCCCGCCCCTTCCACATGCTGGACCGCCGTACGGGAACAGCAGGGGCGGGCGGGGTGTTGTTCGCCTCCGTAGTCGCCCCGGTCACCGGCAGTAGGCAGTTGTTCAAATTGGAACGACCGAGTACGGTCGACATCCGACCCGCCCCGATCCGTCCGGATCCGGAGCGGTTCACCCCGGTCCACCCCCGATCGACGGAGGCCCCACCATGCCTCAGCCCGGCTCCGCCACGGTGCGCTCGCACGTGCGCATCCCGCTGACCTTCCCGGACGGC
Source organism: Kitasatospora sp. NPDC059827 (assembly GCF_042731675.1). Taxonomy (NCBI): domain Bacteria; kingdom Bacillati; phylum Actinomycetota; class Actinomycetes; order Kitasatosporales; family Streptomycetaceae; genus Kitasatospora; species Kitasatospora sp. NPDC059827. The sequence goes on from NZ_JBHWIV010000081.1 coordinate 4,365, forward strand.
TACCGCGCCGATGCGGAGGTCTCCACCTTCCACGGCCTCGCCGACGGCGCCGAACACCTCGCGCTCGCCCTCGGCACCGTCCCGGCCGGCGGAACCCCGCTGGTGCGGCTGCACTCCGAGTGCCTGACCGGCGACGTCTTCGGTTCGGACCGCTGCGACTGCGGCCCGCAGCTGCGCGAATCGGTGGAGCGGATCAGCGAGGCCGGCGGCTACCTGCTCTACCTCCGCCAGGAGGGCCGGGGCATCGGCCTCTACAACAAGCTGGACGCCTACGCCCTCCAGGACTCCGGCCTGGACACCTACGACGCCAACACCGCGCTGGGCCTGCCCGAGGACGGCCGGGACTACACCGCGGCCGCCCAGATGCTCACCGCGCTCGGCGTCGACGGCGTCGACCTGCTGAGCAACAACCCGGACAAGGCCGCCCAGTTGGCCGGCCTCGGGATCACCGTCCGCCGTCGGGTGCCGACCGGCGTCCACCTGTCCGCGAGCAACGTCCGCTACCTGACCGCGAAGGTGGAGCGGACCGGGCACTCGATCGAGCTCTCCCGACTGGTCGGCTGACCACCGAGATCGGCGCGGGCAGGTCGACACGGGCAGGTCAGCGCGGCCCGGGGCCGGACGGGGCCGTCAGCCGACGCCGCCCCGCCCCCGAGCCCGCGCCGCCCGCAGCACCCCGTACGCCGCCAGCGGCAGCGCCACCAGCAGTGCGGCCCAGAAGGCGCCGTGCCCCCACCAGCCCGCGACCGCGCCGAACACCCCCTCGAACACCGGGATCCGCAGCGCCTCCACCGGCCCCAGCGCCCCGGGCCAGGCGCCCAGGAACAGGGTGCCGAGGATCCAACCGACCAGCAGCACCCGGGCGGTGACCAGCGTGCCCAGGGTGCTCAGCAACGACACCGCGGCCAGTAGGACGACGAACCCCGCCTGGTAGGCCGCACCGGTCTGCCCCGTGCCCCAGGATTCCGGCGTGCGGTGCGGGCCGGTGGCCGCGAGCCGCACCTCGACCGCCGCCCACAGCAGCAGGACCAGCACCCCGGTACCGGTGAGCGCGAACCGCAGCCGGTCCCGGGTGCCGGCCCGGCCCGGCCGCCACGCCCCGGCGACCTCCGTCCCCGCCGTCGCACCCGCGCCCGCACCCGCACTCGCCCCCGTGCCGGAGCCCGTCCCGGAGCCCGTCCCGGAACCCGCGACCCGGGCGGCCCGCGCGGCCCGCCGGTCGAGGTCCCGCCAGGCCTCCCGCACCTGCCGCCGGGCCCGCTGGGCGGGCCTCAGCAGCCGGTTGGCCCCCCGTTCGATCAGCACCACGGCCACCACGACCGCCACCACCGCCGCGATCCCGGCCCAACTCCCCATCCCGCCCTCGAACATGACCACCCGCTCGGCCACCGGCCGCGGCGCCTCCACCGCCGTCATCGGCGGTCCGAGCCGCAGGTAGCCGATCGCGAGCGCGCCCACCCCGGCCAGCAGCGCCGTACCGAGGCCGACCGGGGCCGGGAAGAAGGCGAGCACGGCGGCCGCCACGAAGGCCGCCCCCAGCTTCCCGACCACCTGCTCGGCCGCCTGCCGCCCGGCGAGGTGCAGCGGCCCGCCGAACAGGTCCGGCGAGAGGTCGAGCCCGTGCCCGGCCTCGACCGGGTAGCGCAGCACCGCTCCCGCCCACAGCAGCAGCCCGAGGCCCATCACCAGCAGGGCCACCGCCGCCACCCGGCGCGGCAGCATGGTGCGGGCGTACGGCCACCAGAGCCGCAGCCGGGCCGCCCGGTCCACCGGCGGCCGCCGGCGCCGCTCCCCCCACAGCCGCTCCGCCCACAGCCGGGCCGCCCGCCCGGGCCGCGCACCGCCTTCCCGCAGCGCCCCCGGTGCCGGTTCGGGCCGCTCCGCCCGGCCCCGGCCGCGCCGCCGCACCGCCTCCGCGGCCACCAGCGCCGCCCGCCCCGTGACCTGCTCCGGGTCGGCTCCCACCGCCCGCCGCCGCAGCGCCGACCAGCGCCGTCGCACCACGTCCCGCGGGGTGGCCGCCGCCGGGTCGGGCGCCGGCCGCCGGGCCGCCGAGCGCGCCGCCGTACGGGCCCCGGCCCCGACCGTCAGCGCCCCGTCCACCACCGCCGACGCGACCAGCGCGGCCAGCTCCGACACCCGTACCGGCAGCGGCAACCGGTGCAGCGCGGCGGGCAGCGGGGACAGCCGGCCGAGCAGCCGGTACCGCTCCTCCGGGCGGATGCTCAGCCAGACCGCCAGCCGGTGCGCCTCCTCGCGCTCCTCGGGGCTGAGGCCGCCGTCACCGCGCCGGCCGCCGCCGACCGTCCGGGCCGTGCGCTCCACCTCGGCGAGCACGTCCGGGAGCGCGGCGAGGGCGAGCAGCCGGGAGCAGTGCTCGCCGGAGCACTCGGGGTGGAAGCAGTGGTAGCGCGCGGCGACGGCGGGGGCGCCGCCGCGGACCAGTTCGTCGATGAACGCGGCGCCGTCCGGTTCGGTGGCGACGCGTTCCAGCCCGGCCGGGTCGACCGGCCGGTCACGGTAGTGCGGGACGGCTCCCGGTGCGAAGGCGGCGCCGAGGGCGAGCACCGCGACGCCGGCCACCGCCTCGCGCCGGGAGCCGGGGGCGCGGACCACGTCGGTGAGGTAGTGGAGGTCGAACACGGAGTCCTTGACCTCGTCGCGCAGCCAGTCGCGCAGCCGCTCCGCCCCGACCGCCGCGAGCCAGCGCGCCGCCGCACCGGAGTTGCGCAGCAGCACCTCGGTGAGCCGGACCGGGTCGGTGAACGGGTCGCCCAGGAAGGTGATCGGCCGCAGGGCCTGTGGGCGGCGCCGGATCACCGCCGGGCTGCCGCCGGCCAACCAGCTGCGGACCTCCGCAGCAGTCCAGCGGTCCTCCGGCTTCTTGGTGAACAGGCCCTGGAGTAGGAGCAGTTGACGCCGGTCGGAGACGGCGGAGAGGTCCACCTCCTCGCCCATGACGAGTTCCAGCTCCAGGTCGTGGTCGGCCGCCCGCTCACCGTCCGCCCCGACGAACCGGGGCCGGCCGACGAACAGTTCGTACAGCACGTTGCCGAGCCCCCACCAGGGCCCGGCCTCGTGGTTCTTGCCGGCCAGTTGCTCGGGGGCCATGTAGGCGACGGTGACCATCATCGTGGAGGTGAACCGGCGGCTGTCGGTGAGCCGGTCGACGCCGCCGAAGTCGGCGATCACGAACTCCCCGGGGCCGCGGCCGGGGCGCACCAGGATGTTGACCGGCTTGAAGTCCAGCGGGTTGCGCTGGATCCGCCGCTGCCAGAACTCCAGCAGCGAGACCAGCTCGTAGACGATCTGCTCGGTGGTCCGCGGGTCGGCGTGGGCGCCGCCGCGGCGCAGCGCGGCGACGTGCGCGGAAAGGGTGACGGGCAGGTACTCCATCGCCACCCAGTCGACCGGCACGCCGTGGTGGCGGACCCGCCCGTAGTCGATCAGGTGCGGGACGTGCCGGCGGAAGCCGTCGTTGCGCAGATGGGCGAGCAGGTCGTGGTCCATCCGCTGGCCGCCGACGGCCACCTTGACCGCGGCGTCGGCGCCCCCGTCGGTGCGCCGGACGTACCAGACGGTGCCCTCCGCGCCGGCGCCCGCCCTGCCCAGCGGGGTGAAGCGGTCCAGCAGGGCCTCGGGGAAGTCGTCCTCGAAGGGGCCGCCCATGGGCGCGGGCCCGGCCGCGGGTGCGGGCGTGGGTGCGGGTCCGCCGCCCGGCGCGGGCCCTGGGCCGATGTTGTCCTGCCAGGACGGGCCGCCGGCCGCGGAGCGCGGTCGGCGCACCTCGGTGGCGGCCTCCGGGTCGTGGCGGGGCCCGGGCGTGCGCCGGGTGGCGGCCTCGGGGTCGTGGCGGGCCTCCTCCGCGGCCCGGTCCCGCGCTCCGCCCCGCCCGCGCCGCGGGTCCCACGACCCCCGGAACCGGGTGCCCCGCTCCCGGGAGCCCCAGTCGACCCTGGTCCGCGGCGACTCCTCCGGCCACCCCCGGCGCCCGTCCCCCTCGCCCGGACCGGAGCCCTCCGTTGCGCCCATCGCGGCGTACCCCTCCCCCGATCCCCGGGCCCGGTGCGGAGGCGTTGACCACGGGCGCACCGGTGCCGGGTGGTGATTTTGACGCGCCATCATCCCGCATACCGGGCAAGGCCGCAGGGCGCTTTCCGGAACGGTTCCGGAACCCGTGCACGCGGAGGCGGGAGCTGCCGGGCCCCACTCCTCCCCGGGCGGGCTCACCCCTCCTCGACCGGGCGCCCCTCCGGCTCCTCGACGATCCGGCGGGCGATCTCCTCGGGCCGCACCGGGCGGCCGAAGTGCCAGCCCTGCGCCCAGTCGCAGCCCATCCCGCGCAGCCGCTCGGCGTCCTTGCGGGTCTCCACGCCCTCGGCGGTGACGTTCAGGCCGAGTGTGTGCGCCATCGACACCAGGCCGCTGACGATGCGCCACCCGGTGGCTCCGTCCTTCGCCGGGTCGTGCAGGTCGCCGACGAAGGACCCGGCGATCTTGAGCCCGGAGACCGGCAGGTCGCGTAGGTAGGAGAGGTTGGACCAGCCGGTGCCGAAGTCGTCCACCGCCAGCGACACCCCGAGGTCGACCAGCCCGTGCAGGGTGCGCAGCGCCTCGTCCTCGGGGCCGACCACCGTCGACTCGGTGATCTCCAGCTGCAGCCGGGCCGGGTCGAGCCCGGTGCCGTCCAGGATCCGGCCGAGGTCGGTGACCAGCGCGGCGCTGCGCGCCTGCCGCACCGCCAGGTTGACGTTCAGCTGCGGCGCGGCGTCGCCGTAGTGCTTGATCCAGTCCGCGGCCTGGCCGCAGGCCTGCTCCAGCACCCAGCGGCCGAGCGGCATGATCAGCCCGGTCTCCTCGGCGGTGGTGACGAACTCGTCCGGGCCGAGCACCCCGAGCTGCGGGTGGCGCCAGCGCACCAGCGCCTCCACGGCGGCCATCCGGCCGTCGGCGAGGCGGTAGAGCGGCTGGTAGTCGATGAAGAACTCGCCGCGGTCGAGGGCGGCCGGCATCCGTACCGAGACCGCGTAGCGGCTGACCGCGCGGGCGTTCTCCTTGGGGTCGAACAGCGTCCAGCGGCCGCGGCCGGCCTCCTTGGCGCGGTACAGCGTCAGGTCGGCGGCCCGCACGGCGGCGCCGGGGGTGGTGGTGGAGACCCGCCGCTCCAGCACGCCGACGCTGGCGCCGACGGCGAGCTTGTGGTCGCCGATGAGCACCGGCCCGGCCAGGGCCTTGAGCACGGTCTTGGCGGCGGCCACCGCCTCCTGCTCGCCGCGGCAGTTCTCCAGCAGCACCACGAACTCGTCGCCGCCGAGCCGGGCGACCAGGTGGCCGAGCGGGGTGAGGGCGGCCTTGAGCCGGGCGGCGACGGCGGACAGCAGCTGGTCGCCCATGTCGTGGCCGAGGCTGTCGTTGACCACCTTGAAGCCGTCGAGGTCGACGTAGCAGAGGCCGAAGCGGGCGCCCGGCTCCGGCTCGTCGAAGACCTTCTCCAGCCGCTCGAAGAAGGCGGCGCGGTTGGGCAGGCCGGTGAGCGGGTCGTGGGTGGCCTGGTGGCGCAGCCGCTCCTGGAGCCGGTAACGGTCGGTGACGTCCTCCAGCATCGCGACCTGGTACTGCGGGACCCCGTCCTCGTCACGGATCAGCGAGACGGTCAGGTGGGTCCAGACCACCTCGCCGTCCTGCCGGTAGTACGGCTTGTCGAACTGGAAGTACTCCCGCTTGCCGCTGATCAGCTCCTCGTACGCCTCCCAGACGCCCGGGGTGTCCTCGGGGTGGACGAGGTCGTCGACCCGGCGCCCGACCATGTCCCCCGGCCCGGCGCCGAACAGCTCCTGCACGGCCTTGTTGACCGCCAGGATGGTGCCGTCGGTGTCACCGATCGCGATGCCGATCGCGGCGCTCTCGAACAGGGCGCGGAACCGGGCCTCGGAGGCGCGCAGCGCGCGTTCGGCCTCCTTGCGGGCCGCGTCGGCGGCGGTGCGGATGGCCTCCTGCTCGCGCAGCGTGCGCTCGCGCAGGGCGTTCGCCCAGCCGGCCGCGAAGGCGCCGGTGAGGGCGGGGCCGCGGCCGTCGTGGAGCGGCTGGGCCTGGAGCAGTTCGACGGCGCGGGCGAGCAGCACCGGGTCGGTGAAGTGCCCGTCGACCAGTTCGGCACCGGCCCGGGAGGCCAGCCGGGGCTCGAAGGGGTCGTTCTGCTGGGCCCGGTGCAGCAGCGCGGCGGTGCGCGCGACCAGCCGGCCGAGCAGGCCGGGGTGGACGGCGATGCCGTGGTCGGCGGAGAGCAGCCGGGACCAGTCCTCGTGGAACCGCTCCGCGTCGCCGCCCGGCGGGGTCGCGCCGCTCATCGGAGCGTCCCGGCGGCGCTGGGCAGGGCCGGGCGTCCGGCGGCCGCCGCACGGGGCGTGCGGGCGTCGGCTGCTCTCCCGGCGCGACCGCTCAAGGGCGGAACCCCACGCCCGCCACCCCGGCGATCCGCTCGGGGTGCTCGCCGACCGTGCCCGGCTGGTCGGGGTGCCACTGCGGCAGGTGCACCACGCCCGGTTCGACCAGCTCGAAGCCGTCGAACATCGCGGTGACCTGGTCGCGGGTGCGCATGGTCAGCGGGGTCGGGGTCATCCGGTAGAGCTTCTGGTGGTCCTCGGCCTGGTCCGGGCGGGCCTCCAGGGAGGCGTGCGAGAGGACCAGCGCGCTGCCGGCGGGGAGGCGGTCTCGGACCGCGGCGATCAGCTTCCAGGGGTCCTCGTCGTCGCTGACGAAGTGGGCGACGGCCACCAGCAGGACGGCCACCGGCTCGTCGCCGGCCAGCAGGGCGGACACCTCGGGGCGGTCCAGCAGGTCCTCGATGTCGCGCAGGTCGGCCTGGACGACGGCGCTGTGCGGGTCCTCCTCCAGCAGCAGGCGGCTGTGGGCGACGGCGACCGGGTCGCGGTCGACGTAGACCACCTCGGCCCCGGGGCGGATCGCCCGGGCGATCTCGTGCACGGCGCCGAAGGTCGGGATGCCGGAGCCGATGTCCAGGAAGCGGCTGATGCCCTGCTCGGCGAGGAAGGTCACGGCGCGGCGCAGGAAGGCCCGGTTGGAGCGCATGATCTGGGGCAGTTCGGGCCACAGGGCCATCGCCCTGCGGGCCATCTCCCGGTCGACCTCGAAGTTGTGGGAGCCCCCGAGGTAGTAGTCGTAGACCCGCGCGGCGTTCGGTTTGTCCAGGTCCGTACCTTCCGGTACCCAGCTCGGTCGCCGCATGCCTGTGACTCCTTCACTCCGGATCCGGGGGCGCAGCGCCGGGAGGTGCTGCCGTGACTGATGAGACTACAAGCACACAAGATCCTCCCTTGCACCCCGAACGGGTGCAAGCGGAGTGCGCTCTTCCTCGCGGACGGCGCTCTCCCTAGGGTGGAGCCGTGGATCCCAACCACTACCGCTTCCGGGGCGAGTGGCGGCTCGCGGCACCCGCCCCGGCGGTGTACGCGGCGCTGGCGGACGTCCGGAGCTATCCGCTGTGGTGGCCGGAGGTCCGCGCGGCCCGGGAGACCGGTGCGGGGTCCGGCGAGGTGGTGGTCCGGGCACTGCTGCCGTACCGGCTGGTGATCGGGCTGGAGGCCAGGCGGCGCGACCCGGCGGCCGGGGTGCTGGAGGCGGCGATGCGGGGCGACCTGGTCGGCTGGTCTCGGTTCACCGTGACGGCGGACGGGCCGGGCGGTACGCGGTGCCGGGTGCTCTTCGAGGAGGACGCCCGCCCCGCCAAGCCCCTGCTGCGACGCCTCGCACTGCCGCTGCACCCGCTGTTCCGGGCCAACCACGCGGTGATGATGTGCCGGGGAGGCCGCGGACTGGCGGCGTACCTGGCGGGTGACGGCGGCGGACGAAGGACGGCGAACAGATGACAGATGACAGATTTCAGCGAACAGATTTCAACTTTCGAAATCTGTCAGCTGTCAGTTGTTCGCCGGGCCCCGACCCCGGCCTCGGCTCCAAGTTCGGCTTCGACACCCCCTTCGACCGCACCGGCACCGGCAGCAGCAAGTGGGCCCGGGCCGCCGCCCCCGGCGTGATCCCGATGGGCCTGGCGGACATGGACCTCCCCGGCCCGCCCGCCGTCGCCGAGGCCCTGGCCCGGCGCGCCCGCCACCCCGCCTACGGGTACACCGTCTGCGATCCGGCCGGGCGGACCCTGGTCGCCGACTGGTACCGCGCCCGGCACGGCGTCGAGGTCGACCCGGACTGGGTCCTGCTGCTCCCCTGCGGCCCGCGCACCGCGCTGCGCCTGCTCCTGGAGACCGTCCGGACGGAGACCGCGGACCAGCAGGCCCCCGTCCTCTTCCCCACCCCCGAGTGGGGCGGCTTCGCCCAACTCTGCCGCGCGGCCGGCCTCCCGTACCGCGAGCTACCGCTGCGACCCTCCCCTACCGGCTACCGCTCCCCGGGCGGCCCACTGCCCCGCCCCGCGTCCGCCGTCCTGCTGAGCAACCCCCACAACCCCTCCGGCACGGTGTGGCACACCGGGTACCTGAGCGGGCTGGCCGGGTGGGCCGCGGAGGCGGGCGCCCTGCTGGTCTCGGACGAGGTCCACGGCGATCTCACCCACCCCGGCCGGGCCCACCCCGTCGCCGTGACCACCGCCGACCCGGCGCACCGGCACGCCGTCGTCACCCTGAACTCGGTCGGCAAGACCTTCAACTGCTCCGGCATTCCCAGCAGTTGGGCCCTCGTCCCGGACCCGGCACTGCGCGCCCGGCTGACCGACACCCTGGCCGGCTACGGCCTCTGGGAGGGCGGCCTGCTGGAGCAGACCGTGCAGCGGGCCGCGCTCGGCGAGGGAGGCCCGTGGCTGGACGCGCTGCTGGCGCACCTCGCCGCCGCCCGCGCCCGGCTCACCGAGCGGCTCGGCCCCGCCGTCCACTCCGTCCCGCGGGCCTCGTACCTGCTCTGGCTGGACGCCGCCGCCCTCGGCCTGCCGCCCACCGGCGCCCGCGCCGCGCTGCTGGAGCGCTGCGGCCTGGAGGCCTCCGACGGCGCCGAGTTCGGCCCGGGCGGCGCGGGTTCGCTGCGCCTCAACTACGCCCAGCCGGGCCCGGTGCTGGACACCGTCCTGGAGCGCCTGGACCGCCTGTGACCGGGGCACGTGCCCCGGCCGGGCAGCCCTCCCGGAGCGCCCGAGAACCCCGCATTCACCCGATCGCCATGCCCCTGACCTGCGGAAACGAACATTCACGCGATATTTGCGAAGCGCCCCCGCATGCTCCGTAGCAGACTGGGCAAAGTAGACCGGGCCGCAATCGTGATCCCGAGGATGGTGAGTCCGGTGATACCGACATCCCGCACCACTCCGCCCGACCGGCAGAGCGCAGCACCGCCCCCGACGGGGGTGACCCCGTTGACCGAATCGGGGGCGCGCAGCCACGTGTCGGGCGTCTGCTTCAAGATCGGACCTCCCCGCCTGGTGGGGGTCGAGGTCGAGTGGTTCGTCCATGACGACCGATGTCCCGGCCGGCCGGTTCCTCCCGAACTGCTCCACGCCGCGCTGGAATCGCTGCCCCTGGGCGGCGCCGACGGCACCTCGCTCCCCTCCGGTTCGCGCCTCACGCTCGAACCCGGCGGACAGGTCGAGCTCAGCTCCCCGCCCGCCACCGGCCTGCTGGCCTGCGTCGACGACACCCGACGCGATCTGACCGCCCTGCGGGCCGCCTTCGCGGCGCAGGGCCTGCGCCTCACCGGCACCGGGACGGACCCGCTCGCCCGCCCCCGACGGATGGTGCTGGACCACCCCCGCTACCTCGCGATGGAGCGCTTCTTCGACTCGGCCGGGCCCTGGGGCCGGGTCATGATGACCGGTACCGCGTCCGTGCAGGTGTGCCTGGACGCCGGTGACGCGGCCGGCCCGCACGCGGTCGAGCGGCGCTGGCAGCTGGTCCACCGGCTCGGCCCGGTGCTGGTCGCCGCCTTCGCCAACTCCCCGCTCCTGGACGGGAAGCCGACCGGCCACCGGTCCACCCGGCAGACCGTCTGGTCCCGGATGGACCCGACCCGCACCCTCGCCCCCGAGCCGGACCACGGCGACCCGCGCGAGGCCTGGGCGCAGTACGTACTGGACGCCGAAGTCCTGTGCGTGCGAAGGCCGGAGGGGCGGCCCTGGACCGCCCCGCCCGGCCTGACCTTCCGCGACTGGACCCGCGGCGCGGGCGAACGCCCGCCCACACTGGCCGACTTGGAGTACCACTGCACCACCCTGTTCCCCCCGGTGCGCCCGCGCGGCCACCTGGAGCTGCGGATGATCGACGCCCAGCCCGGTGACGGCTGGGTGGTGCCCACCGCCCTGGTCACCGCGCTGCTGGACGACCCGGTGGCCGCCGACACCGCACTCGCCGCGCTGGAACCGCTCGACGCCGCCGACCGGCGGGAGGGCGCCGCCGGTGCGCGCCCACCGCGCAGCGGGGTCTGGCGCCGCGCCGCCACCCTGGGCGTCGCCGACCCCGAGCTGCGCCGCGCCGCCCTCACCTGCTTCGCCGCCGCCGACGCCGCGCTGGGCCGCCTGCCCGGCGCCGGGCGGCTGCGCGCCACCGTCGCCGAGTTCGCCGAGCGCTACCCCGCGCGCGGCCGCTGCCCGGCCGACGACCAGCTGGACGCCCTGCGCTCCGGCACCCGACGCACTCCCCCGGAGGAGGCATCATGACCGACGTCCGACCGCCCGCCACCCCGGGCACCGATCCCACCCCCGGGAGCGATCCCACCCCCGGGACCGAGGCCCTGCGCGAGAGCATCGCCGCCGAACTGCTGGCCGCCCGCGCCCGGACCGCCGCGCTGACCGACTGCGTCGAGGACACCGACCTCACCGCCCAGCACTCGCCGCTGATGTCGCCGCTGGTCTGGGACCTCGCGCACATCGGCAACCAGGAGGAGCTGTGGCTGCTGCGCAACGTCGGCGGCCGGGACCCGATGCACCCCGAGATCGACCCGCTGTACGACGCGTTCGAGCACCCCCGGGCCGAGCGCCCCAGCCTGCCGCTGCTGCCGCCGGCCGAGGCCCGCGCGTACGCCCACGAGGTGCGCGGCCGGGTGCTGGACCTGCTGGCCGCCAGCCCCCTGGAGGGCGCACCGCTGCTGGACGCCGGGTTCGCCTTCGGGATGATCGCCCAGCACGAGCAGCAGCACGACGAGACGATGCTGATCACCCACCAGCTCCGCCGGGGCGAACCCGCCCTGGCCGCTCCCCCGCCGCCGCCCGCGCCCGCCGACGCCGCCACCCTGCCCGCCGAGGTCCTGATCCCCGCGGGCCCGTTCACCATGGGCACGGACACCGAGCCGTGGGCCCTGGACAACGAGCGCCCGGCGCACCGCGTCGACCTGCCGGCCTACTTCCTGGACACCACCCCGGTCACCAACGCCGCCTACCAGCGCTTCATCGCCGACGGCGGCTACCACGACCCGCACTGGTGGACCGCGGAGGGATGGCAGCACCGGCTGCGGGCCGACCTGACCGCCCCGCTGTTCTGGCAGCGGCAGGACGGCCAGTGGCTCCGCCGCCGGTTCGGCGCCGTCGAACCCGTGCCGCCGAACGAGCCGGTGCTGCACGTCAGTTGGTACGAGGCGGACGCGTACGCCCGCTGGGCCGGGCGGCGGCTGCCGACCGAGGCCGAGTGGGAGAAGGCGGCCCGGCACGACCCGGCCACCGACCGCTCGCGGCGCTACCCCTGGGGTGACGGCCCGCCCGGCCCCGAGCACGCCAACCTCGGCCAGCGGCATCTGCGCCCGGCCGCCGCCGGCAGCTATCCGGCGGGCGAATCACCTTACGGGGTAAGGCAGTTGATGGGCGATGTGTGGGAGTGGACGGCCAGCGACTTCCACTCCTACCCGGGGTTCCGGGCCTGGCCGTACAAGGAGTACTCGGAGGTCTTCTTCGGGCCCGAGCACAAGGTGCTGCGCGGCGGCTGCTTCGCGGTGGCACCGGTCGCCTGCCGGGGCACCTTCCGCAACTGGGACTACCCCGTCCGGCGGCAGATCTTCTCCGGCTTCCGCACCGCCCGCAGCGCGGAGCACGACGCCCGCACCCCGAAGCGCGACGCCCGCACCCCGGAGCGCGCCACCCGCGGCGCGGAGCGCGAGCGGGAGGGTGCCTGATGTGCCGTCACATCGCCTACCTGGGCGAGCCGGTGGCACCGCAGGAGCTGCTGGTACGGCCGCCGTACGCGCTGCACCGGCAGTCCTGGGCGCCGCGCACCCAGCAGTACGGGACGGTCAACGTGGACGGCTTCGGCCTCGGCTGGTACGCGGACGGCGACGAGGTGCCCGCCCGCTACCGCCGGTCCGGGCCGATCTGGGCGGACGCCGGCTTCGCCGACCTCGCCCGGGTGATCCGCACCCGGGCGCTGCTGGCGGCCGTCCGCTCCGCCACCGACGGCTGCGCGGCGGGCGAGGCCGCGGCCGCGCCGTTCGCCGCCGGGCGCTGGCTGTTCAGCCACAACGGGGCGGTGGCCGGCTGGCCCGGGAAGCTGGACGCGCTCGCCGCCCTGCTGCCGCCCGCCGAGCTGCTGGAGCTGGAGGCGCGGACCGACTCGGCCCTGCTGTGGGCCCTCACCCTGCACCGGCTGCGCCGGGGCGAGAGCCTCGGCGAGGCGCTCGCGGGCACGGTGGCCGACGTCACCGCGCACACCACCGGACGGCTCAACCTGCTGCTCACCGACGGCACCGCGCTCGCCGCGACCACCTGGGGCGACACCCTGCACCACCGGAGCCTGCCCGGCCTCGGCGCGGTGGTGGCCTCCGAGCCGTACGACGACGACCCGGACTGGACGCCCGTCCCGGAGGGCTCCCTGCTGCTGGCCGACGCCGCGGGCGTCACCGTCCGGCAGCTCCCCAGCCACTACTGACCCTCCACTCTCCCTTCATCTTCTGAACAGAGGAACCACCCTGTCATGGACACATTCGATCTCACCCGACTGCTGCCCGCCGACCACTTCAGCACCGCGCTGCACCACGACGTGCGGCACGGACTGACCGCCGACCCCAAGTGGCTGCCGCCGAAGTGGTTCTACGACGCCCGGGGCAGCGAGCTGTTCGAGGAGATCACCCGGCTGCCCGAGTACTACCCGACCCGCGCCGAGCGGGCCATCCTCACCGCCCGGGCCGGCGAGATCGCCGCCGCCACCCGCGCCCGCACCCTGGTCGAGCTGGGCTCCGGCTCCTCCGAGAAGACCCGGCTGCTGCTGGACGCGCTGCGCTCGACCGGCGACCTGGAGACCTACGTCCCGGTGGACGTCAGCGAGAGCGCCCTGGTCGCGGCCGGCACCGCACTCGCCGCCGAGTACCCCGGGCTGGCCGTGCACGGCGTCCTGGCCGACTTCACCGCCCGCCTCGGCCTGCCCCCGGAGGGCGGCCCCCGGCTGGTCGCCTTCCTCGGCGGCACCCTCGGCAACCTACTGCCGCAGGAGCGGGCCGGCTTCCTGCGCGGCCTGCGCGCCGCCCTCGACCCGGGCGACTTCCTGCTGCTCGGCACCGACCTGGTCAAGGACCCGGCCGTCCTGGTCGCCGCCTACGACGACGGCGCCGGGGTGACCGCCGAGTTCAACCGCAACGTGCTCAACGTGCTCAACCGCGAGCTGGGCGCCGACTTCGACCCGGAGGCCTTCGAGCACGTCGCGCTCTGGGACCCGGAGCAGGAGTGGATCGAGATGCGGCTGCGCTCGCTGCGCACGCAGACCGTGAAGATCCCGGCCCTGGACCTGCCGGTGCACTTCGACCGGGGCGAGGAGCTGCGCACCGAGGTGTCGGCCAAGTTCCGCCGGGAGCGGGTGGCCGGGGAGCTGGCCGCGGCCGGGCTGCGGCTGACCCACTGGTGGACGGACCCGGAGGGCCGGTTCGGGCTCTCGCTCTCCGCCCCGGCCTGAGCGAGCCACCCGGGCGCGCCACCCGGGCGAGCCACCTGAGCGCGCCACCGACGAGCCACGAGCGAGCGAGGAGCGAGCCACCAGCGGGTTACCCCGGAGGCCCCAATTTGCTTGTTCACCTTACGAATTCTCAGAGCAAAACTTGAGCCTCCCCGCCTACAAGGCTTGAACGAATAGGGGTTACGATCTCGGCTACCGAGCTCAGCGTTGAGTACCAGGAGTCAAGATCGTGAGCGTCACCCAGAAGCCCTCCGGGGCGGCCGAGGCCACCGCGCCCGGCCGCCTCGGCTTCGTCGTCTTCATCACCGCCGCAGCGGCCCTCGGCGGCTTCCTCTTCGGCTACGACAGCTCCGTGATCAACGGCGCCGTCTCCGGGATCCAGGGGAAGTTCGGAGTCGGCAGCGGCGCGACCGGCCTGATCGTCTCCTCGGCGCTGCTGGGCTCCGCGGTCGGTGCCGCGCTGGCCGGCCGGTTCGCCGACCGCTACGGCCGGATCAAGGTCATGAAGGCGGGCGCGCTGCTGTTCGCGGTCAGCGCCGTCGGTTCGATGCTGCCGTTCTCCCCCTGGGACCTCGCCCTGTGGCGCGTCCTCGGCGGCGCGGCCATCGGCATCGCCTCGGTGATCGCCCCGACCTATATCGCCGAGGTCGCGCCGACCAAGTACCGCGGCCGGCTGGCCTCCTTCCAGCAGGCCGCCATCGTGCTCGGGATCGCGATATCCCAGCTGGTCAACTGGGTGCTGGCGGACGCCGCCGGCGGTGACACCCGCGGCCGACTGCTCGGCCTGGAGGCCTGGCAGTGGATGCTCGGCATCTGCGTCGTGCCGGCCGCGGTCTACTTCGTGCTCTCCTCGGTGATCCCGGAGTCCCCCCGCTACCTGATCCAGGCCGAGCGCCTGGACGACGCCCGCAAGGTGCTGGTCGAGGTCGAGGGCGAGGGCATCGACACCGACGCCCGGATCGCCGAGATCCAGTCGCTGATCGCCTCCGACCACCGTCCGCGCTTCCGCGACCTGCTCGGCGGCCGCTTCGGCCTGCTCCCGATCATCTGGGTCGGCATCGGCCTGTCGGTGTTCCAGCAGCTGGTCGGCATCAACGTGATCTTCTACTACTCGTCGATCCTGTGGCAGTCGGTCGGCATCGATCAGAGCAACTCGCTGCTGATCAGCTTCATCGGCTCGGTCATCAACATCCTCGGCACCGTGATCGCGATCCTGCTGGTCGACCGGATCGGCCGCAAGCCGCTCGCCCTGATCGGCTCGGCCGGCATGGCCGTCACCCTCGCCGCCGCCGGCTGGGCGTTCTCCTCCGCGACCGGCTCCGGCGACAACGTCACGCTGCCCGACCTCCAGGGCACCGTCGCGCTGATCTCCGCCAACGCCTTCGTGCTGTTCTTCGCGATGTCCTGGGGCGTGGTCGTCTGGGTGATGCTCGGCGAGATGTTCCCGAACCGGATCCGCGCCGCCGCGCTCTCCGTCGCCGCCTCCGCGCAATGGATCGCCAACTGGGTGATCACCGTGTCGTTCCCGTCGCTCGCGCGCTGGAACCTCTCGGCGACCTACCTGGTGTACGCGGCCTTCGCGGCACTGTCGCTCGTCTTCGTGGCGAAGTACATGAAGGAGACCAAGGGCGTCCGCCTGGAGGACATGGGCTGACCGAGGCCCCCACAGCCCCACAACCCGACGCCTTCCGGTCGTACGATCCGACCTTCGGCCCCCGCACCCTAGCGCGCTGAGCGCGGGTGCGGGGGCCGAATCGTTCACTCCCTGCGGTGGGCCGGACACCTCCGGTACTCCTGTTCGCCAGGAGGGATGTGTCCTTGATCTTCAACCGGCTCCGCACCCGCAGAACCGCCACCGCCCCGAGCGGCGGCTGTCCGTACGCCCACGCGCACCCCGCGCCGGACTTCGCACCACCCGTACCGCCGCCCCCCGGACCGGGGCTGCGGCCCGCCCCGGCGCCGGAGCCGCAGCTGACCCCGCAGCGGACTTCGGAGCGGACCCCGCAGCGGACTTCGGAGCCGGCGCCGGAGCCACAACTGCCGCCCGCGCCACCGCCGTTCACCGACCCCGGGCAGGCCGCCGAGTTCGTCCGGCAGTTCCACCGCGAGCAGCCCGCCGCCGGCGACCCGGAGCCGAGACTGCGCGCCGTCCGGGAGGAGATCGACCGCACCGGCAGCTACCACCACACCCCCGCCGAACTCGCCTACGGCGCCAAGCTCGCCTGGCGCAACGCCGCCCGCTGCATCGGCCGGCTGTACTGGCGCAGCCTGGTGGTCCGCGACCTGCGCCACCTGTCCGACCCCGACGACATCGCCGCCGAGTGCTTCGAGCACCTCCGGCTGGCGGGCAACGGCGGCCGGATCCGCCCGGTGGTCTCGGTGTTCGCCCCCGACCGCCCGGACCGCCCGGCCCCGCGGATCCTCAACCAGCAGCTGGTCCGCTACGCCGGGCACCGGGTCGACGGCGATGTGGTCGGCGACCCGGCGGGCGCCGAACTCGCCGCGCGGGCCCGCGAACTCGGCTGGAAGTGCGCCGAGGACCGCTTCGAGGTACTGCCGCTGCTGCTCCAGGAGAGCCCCGAGGAGCGCCCGCGCTGGTACGGCCTGCCGGACGACACCACCCTGGAGGTGCCGCTGAGCCACCCCGAGCACGCCTGGTTCGCCGACCTCGGGCTGCGCTGGTACGCGGTGCCCGCGATCAGCGACATGACGCTGGAGATCGGCGGCGTCCGCTACCCCGCCGCGCCGTTCAACGGCTGGTACATGGGCACCGAGATCGGCGCCCGCAACCTGGCCGACGCCGACCGCTACGACATGCTCGGCACCGTCGCCGAAGGGCTGGGCCTGGACACCTCCAGCGAGCGCACGCTCTGGCGCGACCGCGCCCTGGTCGAGCTCAACCTCGCGGTGCTGCACTCCTTCCAGGAGGCCGGGGTGACGATCGCGGACCACCACACGGAGTCGGCGCGCTTCCTCAAGCACGTCGCCCAGGAGCAGCGCCTCGGCCGCCCGACCCCGGCGGACTGGAGCTGGATCGTGCCCCCGGTCTCCGGCGGGCTGACCCCGGTCTACCACCGGTACTACGACCCGGTGGACCCGGAGCAGCGGCCGGCCTTCCTGGCCCGCGAGCCCTGGTGACCAGGGCGGCCGCCCCGACGGCGCCGGCCGCCCCGACGGCGCCGGTCGCCCGCGACTACGAGGGCGCCCGTACGGCCAGGCGCTCGAAGCGCAGCACGAGCCCGTCCAGCAGCGCTTCCAGGCCGGTCTCGAAGGCGCCCTCGTCGACCGAACCCCGGTGCCCCGCGAGCCGGTGGGCCTCGCCGAGGTGCGGGTAGTCGGCCGCGTCGTACACCTCGGCGTCCGCCGGGAAGCCGGCCGCGAAGGAGGCCAGCGCGGAGCCGGTGACGAAGTAGCGCATCAGCGCGCCGATCCGGGTGGCCTGGCCGCGCGGCCACCCGGATCCGACCAGGTGACCGAACACGGCGTCGGCCAGCCGCAGCGCGTTGGGCCGCCGCCCCGGCCCCTGGGCGAGGACCGGGACGATGTTGGGATGGGCGGCCAGCGCGGCGCGGTAGGAGCGCGCCCAGGCGCGCAGCGCCTCCGGCCAGGGGGTGGCCCGGTCGTCGAACATCGACAGGTCGACCTCGCCGATCACGCTGTCCACCACCGCGTCCAGCAGGTCGTCCTTGGTGGCGAAGTGGTTGTAGAGCGAGGGCCCGCTGACCGACAGCCCGGCCGCGAGACGGCGGGTGGAGAGCGCCTCCAGACCCTCGTCGTCGATCAGCCGCAGGGCGGCCGTGACGATGCGCTCACGGCTGAGCAGCGGGGTGCGCGGGCGAGCCATCGGGTCGCTACCTCCGGTCGGGTGGGGTGGGGACCGATTCTGGCAGGTGCCCCTTCCCAGCGCGGGCGGGTGGGGTCTACAGTCCACACGTAAAACTTGCAGCGCTAGTTTAACGAGGTGGGCACCGTCGTGAACCTGGAGTTGTCCGAGGAGCAGGCCGCCGTCCGCGAGCTGGCCGCCTCGTTCACCGACCGCGAGATCGTGCCGTACGCCGCCGAGTGGGACCGCGCCGAACAGGTGGACCGCGCGATCATCGGCAAGCTCGGGAAGGTCGGTTTCCTCGGCCTGACCATCCCCGAGGAGTACGGCGGCAGCGGCGGCGACCACCTCGCGTACTGCCTGGTCCTGGAGGAGCTCGGGCGCGGCGACTCGGCCGTGCGCGGGATCGTCTCGGTCTCGCTCGGCCTGGTCGGCAAGTCGATCAACGCCTTCGGCACCGAGGAGCAGAAGCGGCACTGGCTGCCCCGGCTCACCTCGGGCGAGGCCCTGGCCTGCTTCGCCCTCACCGAACCCGGCACCGGATCGGACGCCGCCCACCTCACCACCCGGGCCGTGCGCGACGGCGACCACTGGCTGATCAGCGGCGCCAAGACCTTCATCACCAACGGCACCTGGGCCGACGTCGCCCTGGTCTTCGCCCGCACCGGCGGCGACCACCCCGAGCAGCAGGGCCACCGGGGCATCACCGCCTTCCTCGTCCCCACCGGCCTGCCCGGCTTCGGCCGCACCGAGATCCACGGCAAGCTCGGCCTGCGCGGCCAGGCCACCGCCGGACTCGACCTGGACGGCGTCCGGGTGCCCGACAGCGCCCGGCTCGGCGAGGTCGGCAAGGGCTTCACGGTCGCGATGGCGGCCCTGGCCAAGGGCCGGATGTCGGTCGCGGCCGGCTGCGTCGGCATCGCCCGGGCCTGCCTGGAGGCCGCCGTCCGCTACGCGGGCGAGCGCGAGCAGTTCGGCAAGCCGATCGCCGCGCACCAGCTCGTCCAGGAACTGCTGGCCGGTATCGCGGTCGATGTCGAGGCGGCCCGGCTGCTCACCTGGAAGGTCGCCGACCACATCGACCGCGGCCTCCCGTTCGCCACCGAGTCCTCCGTCGCCAAGCTCTACGCGAGCGAGGCCGCCGTCCGGGCCGCCAACAATGCGCTCCAGGTGTTCGGCGGCTACGGCTTCATCGACGAGTACCCGGTCGGCAAGTACCTGCGCGACGCGCGGGTGATGACCCTCTACGAGGGCACCAGCCAGATCCACCAACTGCTCATCGGACGCGCCCTGACCGGCGTCAACGCCTTCTGACCGGCCATCGCGTTCCGCCCCGCCACCCTTCGACCCGCCACTCCGCGACCCGCCACTCCGCGACCCGCCACCCTTCGACAAGGAGCACGACGTGCGACCCGTCTACTTCGCCGCAGCCCGCCGCACACCCATCGGCCGGCTGCGCGGAGCGCTCGCCACGGTCCGGCCGGACGACCTCTCGGCCACCGTGCTGCGCGCCCTGCTCGCCGACGTACCCGCCCTCGACCCGGCCCGGATCGACGACGTCTACTGGGGCGCCGCCAACCAGGCCGGCGAGGACAACCGCAACGCCGCCCGGATGGCCGTCCTGCTGGCCGGCCTGCCGGAGACCGTCCCCGGCGCCACCGTCAACCGGCTCTGCGCCTCCGGTCTGGAGGCCGTCACCCTCGCCGCCCGGGCGATCGGCTCCGGCGAGGCCGACGTGGTGCTGGCGGGCGGCTGCGAGTCGATGACCCGCGCGCCGTTCATCCTGCCGCGCCCCGACGAGGCGCTGCCGCACCGGATCGAGACCTACGACACCCGGCTCGGCTGGCGGCTCACCAACCCCCGGATGGCCGAACTGCACGGCGTGCTCAGCATGGGCGAGACCGCCGAGGAGGTGGCCGGCCGGTACGGCATCGGGCGCGAGCGCCAGGACGCCTTCGCGCTGCGCAGCCACCAGCGGGCCGCCGCCGCCCGCAAGGACGGGCACTTCGACGCCGAGCTGATCCCGGTCGAGCGCCCGGACGGGGTGACGGTGAGCCAGGACGAGGGCATCCGCGAGGACACCAGCCTCGACAAGCTCGCCCGCCTCAAGCCGGCCTTCCGCCCGGGCGGCACCGTCACGGCCGGGAACGCCTCACCGATGAACGACGGCGCGGCCGGGCTCGTCCTGGTCAGCGAGGAGGCGCTGCGCGACCTCGGACTGCAGCCGCTCGGCCGGTACGTGGCCGGGGCCTCGGCCGGGGTGCACCCCGACGTGATGGGCATCGGCCCGGTGCCCGCCACCGCCAAGGTGCTCGGCCGGGCCGGATGGGACCTCGCCGACCTGGACACCGCCGAGCTGAACGAGGCCTTCGCCGCCCAGGCGCTGGCCTCCGCCGACGGCATCGGGTTCGACCCGGAGCGGGCCGACGAGGTGGTCAACCCCAGCGGCGGGGCGATCGCCCTCGGCCACCCGCTGGGCGGCTCCGGCGCCCGCATCCTCACCACCCTGCTGCACCGCATGCGCCGCACCGGCGCCCGGCGCGGCCTGGCCACGATGTGCGTGGGCGTGGGGCAGGGTACGGCCGTGCTGGTCGAGAACGTCTGAGACGGGACGTGACGGGTCGGGACAGGTTGAGCGGGGTTCGAGTGAGCGTGGTTTCGAGTGAGCGGGAGCATCCAGTGAGCGGAGGAACGGACATGGCACGGTTCGCGGGGAAGGTCGCCGTGGTGACCGGCGCGGCGCAGGGCATCGGCGCGGCCACCGCCCGTCGGCTGGCGGAGGAGGGCGCGACCGTCGCGGTGGTCGACCTGACCGCCGAGCGGGCGGCCGGGACGGTCGCCGAGATCACCGCCAAGGGCGGCACCGCCCGGGCCTACGGCTGCGACGTGGCCGACTACGACGCCGTCGACGAGGTCTTCGCCCGGGTCGCCGAGGAGCTCGGCGGACTGCACATCCTGGTCAACAACGCCGGGATCACCCGGGACAACCTGTTCTTCAAGATGCCCAAGGCCGACTGGGACACCGTCCTGACGGTCAACCTGACCAGCGCGTACAACTGCAGCCACGTGGCGCAGAAGTACATGGTCGCGCAGAAGTACGGGAAGATCGTCTCGCTCAGCTCGCGCTCCGCGCTCGGCAACCGGGGCCAGGCCAACTACGCGGCCGCCAAGGCCGGGATCCAGGGGCTCACCGCGACCCTGGCGATCGAGCTGGGCCCGTTCAACATCAACGTCAACGCCGTCGCCCCCGGCTACATCGCCACCCCGATGACGGCCGCCACCGCCGAGCGGGTCGGCGCCACCGCCGAGGACCACCAGACCGAGGTGGCCTCCCGCACGCCGCTGCGGCGGGTCGGGCAGCCGGAGGAGGTCGCCTCGGTGGTGGCCTTCCTGGCGAGCGAGGAGGCCTCGTACGTGAGCGGGCAGACACTGTACGTCAACGGCGGGGCCCGGTAGCTCCGGCCGGCGCGGTTTTCCCGCACCCGTGAGTGAAGTGGGTGGGTGCTGGGTAGATACGGTTGACATTCAGTGAATATTGCTGACGTGCCCTCATATGGCCGTCCCAGGTGCACGGTTACTTTTCCCTGGGACGGCCTTTACCCTTTCGCGTGGCCGATCATGACCATGCGCCCGGTCAATCGACCCCACCAAATGACTATGGCATGATCATGCGGCACTCGATGGGATGTCCGAACCGACCCGACCGGACCTGGTCGGGCCCTCTGCGTCCCAAGGAGTCCCATGGGCAGCCCCGCCTCCCTCCGCCGTGCCCTGGCTCTGCTCGCCGTGGGGGCCACCGCCCTCACCGCCGGCACCGTCGCCGTTCCGGCCGTCGGCGCCGCGACCGCCGCCCCCGCGCACGACCTCTCGGGCGTCCACGTCCGCCCGGCCTCCTTCGGCCACCACCTCGCCACCACCCGCCCGGCGCCGCTGAGCACCACCCAGTGCGTCAGCCAGATCGGCATCCACTGCTACTCGCCGGTCCAGTACCAGGCGGCCTACAACCTGGCCCCGCTGTACAAGGACGGCATCACCGGCAAGGGCCGGACCATCGTCATCGTCGACTCCTTCGGCTCGCCGACCATCCAGCACGACCTGGAGGTCTTCGACAAGCAGTGGGGCATCAAGGACACCCAGGTCGAGGTGCGGAAGTGGGGCAACGTCCCCGTCTTCGACCCGAAGAACCCCGACCACACCGGCTGGGCCGGCGAGACCACCCTGGACGTCGAGTACGCCCACGCGATGGCCCCCGACGCCCACATCGTCCTGGTCGAGACCGGCGTCGCCGAGACCGAGGGCACCACCGGCCTGCCCGAGATGATGGACGCCGAGAAGGACCTGATCAAGAAGGGCGTCGGCGACGTCATCTCGCAGAGCTTCGGCGCCACCGAGAACACCTTCCCGGGCTACGACAAGGGCGACTTCAAGTCGCTGACCGACCTGCGCTACGCCTTCAAGGCCGCCGCCGACCGCAACGTCACCGTGCTCGCCGCCTCCGGCGACAACGGCGCCACCGACTCGCAGACCAACGGCACCGACCTGTACCCGTTCAAGGTCAACTCCTGGCCGTCCTCGGACCCGCTGGTCACCTCCATCGGCGGCACCCAGCTGACCCTGGACGACAACGGCAAGCGCACCGCGGCCGACAAGGTGTGGCACGACAAGTCCGGCGCCGGCGGCGGCGGCGTGTCCGGCATCTTCTCTCGCCCGTGGTACCAGGCGGGCGTCTCCGACGTCACCGGCAACCACCGCGGCACCCCGGACATCAGCATGAGCGCCGCCGTCGACGGCGCCGCCTGGACCTACGAGTCCTACGACCCGACCGCGGTCGGCTGGCACCTCACCGGCGGCACCAGCGAGGCCACCCCGCTGTTCTCGGGCATCGTCGCGCTCGCCGACCAGCTCGCCGGCCACCGCCTCGGCCAGCTCAACCCGAGCCTGTACGGCCTGAGCCTGCTGCCGAGCAAGTGGAGCGGCATCGTCGACGTCAAGGACGGCGACAACGGCTGGGGCGGCGTCACCGGCTACAACGCCGCCGAGGGCTACGACCTCGCGAGCGGCCTCGGCACCATCGACGGCGCCAAGTTCGTCCACGCGATCGCGGGCGACGTGCAGTTCGACGACAACAGCCAGGGCAACGAGCAGTAAGTAGTGAAGCAGTAGGCAGTAAGCAGTCGGTCAGGACGCGGTGCCTGACAGCTGACAAGTAACAGCGAACGGATAACAGATTTCAACATCTGTTATCCGTTCGCTGTTTTCTGTCATCTGTTACCTGCCTACTGTTCGCTGTTCGCGGCCTGCCGTCAGCCCTGGTCGGCCACCACCGGTGCAGCAGCGGCGAGTTGGGCCAGGTAGCGCTCGGCTGCACGGAGCTTGCGGTTGTCCGGGCCCGGGAGGAAGGCCCGCAGCTCGATGATCTCCGGGGCGATCCGGATCGCCTCCGCCCGGTCGGCGATCGAACGCCAGCAGGCCTCGGCATTGGTGGCCGCCCGCTGGGTCTCCTGGTGGTCGGCGCCCTGCGAGCGGAGCAGCGTCAGGGCGACCTCGCGGTAGATGCCGGCCGCCTCCGCGGTCCGGCCCGCGAGCCGGCACACGTGGGCGCGCACCTGGCGCACCTGGAGGACCGGCTCGGAGACGGCCCCGTGCTCGGCGATCGCCTCCAGTTCGAGGGCGAAGGCGAGGTCGGTGGCGGCGGCGTGGTCCCCGGCGTCGGCGCTGCGGACGATCCGTCCGATCACCTCGCGGTAGTCCTCGCGCGGCGCGTTGGCGGCCGGCGCCTCGGCCGGGGCGGGCGGCTGGTCGGTCGGTTCCTCAGCAGCCGGCACCGCATCGGCCGGCACCTCGGCGGCCGGTTCCGCGTCCGTCGGGGCGACGTCGGCCGGGACGGCGTCGGTCGGCACCGCGTCCTGCGGGGCCTCGGCCGTCGGACCGCTCTCGTCCGGGACGGCGTCCCGGGGCTCCTCGACCGGCTCGACTGTCTCGGTGGGCTCGGTGGGCTCGCCAACCCCCGTGGCACCAAAGGCGGTTCCGGCTGCCTCGACCGGCTCCGCGGCCTCCGGCCGGGCCTTGCGCAGCGTGACGCCCGCTGCCGAGACCTCCGCCGCCGACGACGCGGCACCGGCCGCGGCCGTGTCTGCGGCCGTGACCGCCGACCCGGCGGGCTTGTGCAGGCTCACCCCCGAAGCCGTGTCAACGGGCTGCTCGCCGGCCTTGCGCAGGCTGACCGGGCGGGACGGACGGGGCGGGGTCGGCGGCACTCCGGGCTTGACCAGGCTCACCGGCCCGCCGACGGGCGTCACGGGCAGCGGGGCGGGCGCCACCGGTGCCCGCTCGACCACGGCGTCCTGCGGCTCCGCCTGCCGCGGCAGCGGCAGCGGCACCACGGCGGGCAGCGGTAGCGGCAGTTCGGACGGCACCGCGTCCGCGACGGGCAGCGCCTCCGGCAGCGGCAGCACGACGTCCGCCACCGGGGCCTCGCCCCGGCGGGCGGTGTTGCGGAAGACCGGGCGGTCCGGGGTGTGGGTGGCCAGGATGACCACGTCCGGCCGCAGCACCGAGTACACCTGCTGGCGCAGCTGCTCGGGGGCGAGCACCTCGCCCGCACCCGGACGGCCGCCGTGCAGCGCCTCGATCAGGGCGCGGGTGAAGGTGCCGATCTGCTCCGGGTCCGGGCTGACGACCGCCCACAGCGGGATGCCCTCGGTGAGCGGCGAGACGGTGCCCTGGAGGTAGGGCCAGGCGTTCTGGTCGGCGCTCAGGTCGGCGATGACCAGGGTCTGCCACTCGACCGGACGGTGGCTCAGTTCGGCGGCGATCGCCTGCCAGGGCAGGCCGTCCTGCCTGGCGTCGCGCAGGGTGAGCTGGAGCTGACCGCCGCGCTTGTCTGCCACCACGTGCCCGCCCAGGTGGACCAGCAGCGGGCCCGGGTGGCGGGAGGCGGCGCGCAGGTGGGCGAGGACGGTGTGCGGGTCGCTGGCGCCGGGGAGGTGGACGGCGTCCACCGCGTCCGCGGCGAGCAGCACCTGCGGCGACACGGCCGCGAGCATCGCGGACAGCACCGGTGCCTGGGTGGGACCGCCCCGGCCCCAGGTGCGGCGGCCGGAGTTGCCGTAACCGCCCTCGATCACCAGGATCCGGCCGCGCGGCGCCGCACCGAGCCCGCCCGGTGCCGACGGAGCCGACGGAGCCGACGGAGCCGCGGAGACCGTCGGCACCGCAGCCGCGGACGGCGCCGGTGCCTGGGCCTGGGCCTGGGCGCCTGCGGCGGGCAGGCCGGTGAGGGTCCATCCGGTGGGCGCGACCGGCGGCGCGGGCGGCACCGGGGCGGTGAACGCCGCGGGCGGCAGCGGAGGCACGGGCGGCGGCTCGTACAGTGCGGCGGGCCCGGGCGGGTGCTCCTCGGGCCGCCCTGCGGGCTGCGGCGGTACGGCGTCCCAGGGGCCCGAGTCCGCGGTCGGCTCGGGACCTCCGGAAACAGCAGTCGTCTCCGCCATCTTCTGGTCACCGCCCCGCCCCGCCGCGTCCGCGGCGTCTGATGCCCTTGCCTTCGTGGTGCCAGCCACCACGTCCCGTGCGCGCCACCCTACGAGATCCCGGCACGCCCGAGCCAGGCCGGGTGGCCGATCGGCGTGCCACGGCCCGGGCACCGGCCACTATCGTGCCGTCATGACCGATCCGGGGCTCCCCCTGCTGTTCCTCGACGTCGACGGGCCCCTGATCCCCTTCGGCGCCCCGCCGCCCGGCGGCTACCCCACCTACCCGGGCCCGGGCCCGGGCCCGTCCGGCAACCCGCTGGTGGCCCGGGTCGACCCGGGGCTCGGGCCCCGACTGCTCGCCCTGCCCTGCCAACTGGTCTGGGCCACCACCTGGTTGGCGGACGCCGACGCCTGCCTCGCGCCCCGGCTGGGCCTGCCCCGGCTGCCGTACGTGGACTGGCCGGACACCGACCGGCCGGGCGACGGCAGCACCCTGCACGCCCAACTGCACTGGAAGACGAGCACCTTGGTCGCCTGGGCGGCCGGACGCCGGTTCGTCTGGGTGGACGACGAGATCACCCGGGCCGACCGGCGCTGGGTCGAGGCCAACTCCCCGGCCGCCGCGCTGCTGCACCGCGTCGACCCCCGAGTCGGCCTTACCGAGGCCGACTTCACCACCGTCGACACCTGGCTGCGCGCCGCCTGACCACGCTCCGCCTGACCGCACGCCGCCGCCAAGACCGACACCGGCCGGCCGTACCCGGTGGATCGGGTACGGCCGGTCGGACATCCGGGCGGCCTCGCCTGCTCAGGAACCGTCGACTCAGGAACCGGCGACTCAGGAACCGTCGGCTCAGGACCCGGCGAGCAGGTCCCGCAGCAGGGCGACCGTGTCGGCGTCCAGGTCCCGGCCGGTGCGGCGGCTCAGTGCGTCGAGGCGGTTGACCGCGCGCAGCAGCTGGTCCCGCGCGCCGGCCGACGCGTAGGCGTAGAAGAGGTCCCGGTGCAGGAGTTCGACGTCCGGGGCGACGGCGAGGCCGCGGAAGACGGCGGCCTCGGCGCTGCGGTGGTCGCCGTACTGGAGGCGGCGGGCGGCGAGTTCGTGGGCGGTGTCCACGATCGCGGCGATCATGTCCTGGCGCTCGGCCTCGGCCCAGCCGTAGGAGGCCGGCGGCGCCTCGGCGAACGGGGCACCGCGGACCAGCGCCAGGGCGTGGGCGAGGGCGGCGTCGGCGGTGGCACTGGTGCTGCGCATGCCGCGCCGGTAGAGGCTGCGGAACTCGTCCCAGTCGCAGGTGACGACGGGGGCGAAGGAGTAGCCCTCGGTGGTGTCGGTGGGCAGGTGGGCACGGCCGTCCGGTGTGCTGCCGAACCAGGCCGCCAGGTCGGCGAGTTTGGCCGGCAGCGGGCTCCTGGCGTCGGCCGCGGTGGGGTGCGGGTCGAGGTGGGCGGCGCCCGGGTGCAGGTCGTGGTCGAGCGCGTGGTGGTCGGCGCCCGGCCGCAGCGCGAGGTAGACGGCGAGTTCGGTGAGCCGGGGCAGCGCCCCGGGTTCGACGGCGCCGGGGGTGCCCGCCACGTCGACCGGGCCGAGCAGCCGGATCCGGGGGGCGTTGCGCGGGGTGTGCGCCTCCGGGGAGCGCAGGATGGCGAGCAGGTCGTCGCTGTCGCTGCGGCCGGACGTGGTCCGGGCGACGGGCGCGACGGCGGCCGGGCCGGGCTCGACCGTGGCCGGCGCCGTACCGGCGGAGCCGCCCTCTCGGCCGCGGCCAGGACCACCCTCGGGACCAGGAGCGGCCCCGGGGACGGGACCGACGCCGGGTTCCGGCCGGGCCGGGACGCGCGGGTCGACGCCGGTGGGCGCCGGCGCGCTCTGGTGCGTCGGCGCCGGCTCGGCGGGTGACGCGGGCGAGGCAGGCACGACGGGCACAGCGGGCACGACGGGCGCCTGCGGGGCCACGGGCCGCACCGGCTGGACGGGGAGCACCGTCACCGAGGCCTCGGCCGGGCCGTCCACCACCGTCGACTCCGCAGGCCCGGCAGGCGCCGCGGACTCTGCGGACTCCGCGGATTCTGCGGACTCCCCGGACTCCCCTGGCCCGCCCGGCAGCCGCAGGTCACGGGTGGCTTCGTCGGCGGGCTGCTCCGTCCCGGTGGCCGCCTGCCGCCCCTGCCCGTTGACGGCGAAGCGCGCCGGGCCGGGCCGCGTGGGAACGGGGACGGCGGCGGGCGCGGACGCAGGAGCGGGCGCGACCGGGTCGGTCCCGGCGAACGGGCTGGCGCCGGTCCCGATGACCCGGGTCAGCAGCCGGGGCCCGGCCGCCGCCCCCGCGTCCTCCTCGGCCGCTGCCCCCGGGGCGCCGACGGCGGCCAGCACCGGTACGGCGAGCGGGAGTTCGGTGGTGTCGGTGTCCTCGTCCGGGTCGAGGCCGGGACCGTCCAGGGTCCAGCCGGGTGCCGGGTGCTGGGTGGTGTCGTCGGCGGCCCGGAGCAGTTCGGCGACCTGGTCGTACTGGTGGTCGTCCAGCCGCTGGAGTTCGACGCTCAGGTGCAGGCCGGGGATCGCGGCCTGGCCGGTGGTCGGCAGGGTCCAGCGGGCGACCGGTCCGGTGCCGCGCTCGGGGGCCCGGGTGATGACGGCGACGCAGGTGCGCGGGCGGGCGTCCAGCAGGCGGCCGAGCTCGGCCGGGGTGTCCCCGCCGGGCTGCTGGGCGCAGAGCACGATCTCGGGCACCCAGGACTCGTCCGCCTGGCCCCGGCTGCGGGCCTCGCGCGGGCTGGTGGCCTCGGCCGCGACCAGGGTGGCGCGGGCCTTGGCGGTACGCGGGCCGAGCGCGGCGAGCGCCGCCTCCAGGGTGGGGTGGCGGTGGACCCGCTCCGCGGCCGGTCCGGTGATCGGCACCTCCTCGGCGAGGTCCACCAGGTGCAGGTGGAGCCGGTCGGCCAGCGGGCTGTGGGCGAGCTCGATGGCGAGGGTGCGCAGCACGGCGCGGGCGTCGTCGGGGTGCCCGGACAGGTGGAGCAGCCGGACGGCCTCCAGGTCGGCGAGGACCACCGAGCCGTCGGGCGAGGTGCCGAGGGTGACCAGCGCGGGGTAGGGCGCGGGGGTCTTGCGGGCCTGGGCCGGGCTCAGCAGGTCGGAGGACTCCTCGCTGCACCACCAGACGTTGGCGGCGTGCGCGGCGCGGAACGGCGCGATCGGGGTGGCCGGGCCGGACAGGTGCAGCTCGATGGTGTGGTCGGGGGTGATCCGGGCCGCCACGATCGCGGGCAGCCGCTTGCCGCCGCGGGTGGTGTGGCGGGCCAGGGTCCGCAGCGAGCGGTCGAGCAGCTCCAGGCCGGCCTGGTCCTGGCGGACCATCAGCTCGTTCTCGAAGGCGGCGGCCTCGGCCTCGGGCATCGCGATGCGGTGGCCGGGGCGGCGGCCGCGCTGCTGGGTGCCGCGCTTGTAGGCGACGGTGCCGACCATGACGGCGGCGAGCAGCACGCCAACGGTGGACGCCGCGAGGGCGACGCTGTAGTCGTCGCTGGGTGCCGGGGAGGCGTGCGCGGCGGGAGCGGGTGCGGGCGCGCGGTCGGGGGCGTGGGTCGGTGCCGGGGACTGGGTGGCCGGCGCGGGCTGGGGCGTGGCGGCGGGGGCGGGCGTCTGCCCGGCTCCGGAACCAGAACCCGCAGGCGCAGGCGCTGGCGCTGGTGCAGGCGTGGGCGCAGGCGTCTGCCCGGCCGCCGGTGCGGCCGCTCCGGGCACGGTGAGCACCATCCCCGGCTCCAGCACGTCCGGGTCGGTCAGCCGTTCCCCGTCCGGCGCCTGGACACCCTTGTTGGCCTCGAACAGCTTCGGCCAGGCCTCGGCGTCCCCCAGCTCCCGCTGGGCGATGGCCGACAGGCTGTCCCCGGACCGGACGGTCACCGTCTTCTGCCCGCCCGCCTCCGGCTCCGTCCCGGCCTGTGGCACCTGCGCCGTGGCGGCCGTCGCCGAGGCCGAGGAGTCACCGGCCGAGGAGTCACCGGGTGAGGGGGCCTGGGCCGGGCCGGGGGGCTGGGCGGGCGCCGGGGCCTTCGCCTCGTCCGGCTTGGCGTCCGTCGGCATCAGCAGCTCCCAGCCGGGCTGGATCGGCCGCTCCGCGTCGAAGCGGGTACCCGAATCGCCCATCGCCCGGCCTTCGTTGAGCTTGGCGATCTCCACCCAGCGCTCCCCGGAGCCCAGTTGGCGCTCCGCGATGGACCAGAGGCTGTCGGCCGGGCGGCTGTCCCGCACGGTGTAGGTGGGCTGCTGGTCCGCCGCCTGGACGGGCGCCGCCGCGGGTTGCGCGGCGGGCAGCGCGGCCCGGTGCACGCCCGGGGTCAACTGCGCCTGGGCGGACGGGCCCTGGGTGAGTTCGGGCACCGCGGCGAAGGCCGAACCGGCCACCGGCAGCAGCGCCAGCACCGAGCCGACCAGCCCGGCCGCCATCCGCTGGCTCCAGCCGAAGGCCGGGATCCGGCGGGCGATCCGGCCGCGCAGTTGGGCGGGGACCTCCAGCAGGACGGAGAGCGCGAAGCACGCCCAGGCCAGCCAGCCGACCACCACCAGCAGCCAGAGGAACAGCCGCCCGTCGTCCGGACTGGTGAGCGCCTCGCCCACCCCGCCGGAGGCGACCTCGCCCATCGAGGCGACCGCCCGGGTGCCGTACAGCAGCAGGGCGGGCACGCCGAACAGCAGGGCGAGCAGGGTGACCAGGGCGGCGAGCGCGGCGAGCACCGCGCCGCCGCGGCCGGGTCGGCGGCGCCCGGGGCGGGCGTGCCCCCTCACCGTCGGCTTGCCGCCCTTCCCGGTTCCGCCCTTCCCGGTTCCACCCGGGCCGGCGCCGGCCCCAACCGTACGGGCCTGGGCGGTACGGGCCTGGTCCTTGGCACGTGGCGCGGCCATCAGTGGGTCTCCGCTTTCTCGACTCCGTGGACGAGGGTCGCACTGCCCTTGCCCGTTACCTTCCGCTCCCCGAGGGCGCCCAGCAGGACCGGCCGGTAGTCGGCCCGCACGGTGACGGTGACGACCTTGTCGTCGTCGGAGAAGACGACGTCGTCCACCTTCAGGCCGTACCGGTCGAGGTAGATCCCGGCGGCCTGCCGGACGTAGTCCTGGCGGACCTTGAAGCCCTTCCCCTGCAACACGTCCGCCTGGTCGAGCTGCTGGCCGCCGACCCGCGCGGCCTCCTGGGCGTAGGCGTCGGTGCGTTCGGCGACCCGCAGGCGGCCGCCCGCGTCGATCACCAGCGCGATGACGAGCACCAGGTAGGCGGCGCAGATCGCCACGAAGAGGGCGACCGCGCCCCGGTCGGACCGCCGCCCGGCCGTACGCCGTCGGCGGTCCAGCAGCCCGCTCAGCACCCGCACCCTCTCCCCCCGATCCACACGATCTCTCCCCACCGGCTCCCCGCCGGGCGCCCCTCGGTGTCGTTGCGTCATCCCCCGAGCGCTCTCCGCTTGCGTCTCCCCCGCGCGGGCCGTCCCCAATCCCCCGGCCGCGCCCATTGCGGCCCGCGCGCCGCCCCCTGCCGTCGTCATGTGCCGCGGTAGCGGTCCATCACCGAGGTGAACTCCCCGACGAGGTGCTTCGTCACGGGCAGCCCGGACGGTCCGCCGAGCAGGTCGGCGAGTTCGACGTCGCAGGTCACGGTGACCGTCACGGCCACCACCCGGCCGCCCGGCAGGTCCATCGGCGCCTCGGAGACCTGGACGTCCGAGGTGCGGCAGGACACGCCCTGCTGGCGCAGCGTCGCGAGCGCGGATTCCTTGGCGGGCCCGTCCACCCCGGCGACGCTGCGCTGGAGCGAGCCGGTCCGGGCCCCGACCCGGGCCGCGGCCTCGACCGTGCCGGCCGCGGTCTGCACCCGCCCGGCGGCGATCGCGAGCAGCACCAGTCCGACCACGCCGGGTACGACGATCGCGGCCTCGATCGCGACCCCGCCCCGGTCCGTCCGCCTCGGCCGCCCGCGCCACCCCGGCCGTCCCGACCGGTCGGCACCGGCCCGCGCCGCCCGCCTCACGGCTTCACCACCGGGGGGACGAAGCGCTCGCGCGGCGCCTCGGCGAACTGCCGGACGCTGGGCCCGGTGAGCCCGGGGATCAGCAGCGGCGGCGTCAGCTCCACGGTGACCTTGATGGTGTCGTCCGAACTGCCGTCCGTCCCCACCTGGTACGCGCGCACGCCCTGCCGGTCCAGGAAGTCCCGGGCCTGCCGCGCGGCGGCCTCGGTCGCCGCCGACGCCGTCGCGTTGCCCTGCACCCGGCCGGCGTCCACGCCCTCCCGGGCGGCGGTGAGCGCGACCTGCCGGTCGTACCAGATCAACGCGGCCTGGACGACCAGCAGCAGGAGCAGCAGGACGACCGGGAAGACGATGGCCAGACTGATGCTCATCGATCCCCGGTCGCCCCGGCGGCGGAGCGGACGACGACGGACCCGGATCACTTGGTGGCGCCCCCCGCGCCGCCCGCGGCGCCACCGCCGGGCAGGTTCGGGTCCTGCTCGACCTTGGTGACCACCTTGTCCTTCAACAGGTACAGCGCGGTCGCGACGGCCCCGGCGACGAACACCAACGCGATGATGGCGAGGGCGAGTTCGATGCTGATGGCGCCGCGGTCGCCGCGTGCCCGGGCGGCCCGCAGCCGGCCCATCCGCAGCGTGAACAGCAGCAGGGCGAACTGCACGGGCAGTAGGACGGGCCGCAGGACGGGCCGCAGCACCCGGCCTGCCAGCTGGGCGAGTCGTACGGTCATCGGGGTCTCCCGGGGTGTGGTGTGTGGTGTCAGCTGCTCGGTCGGGAACGTCACGGGAACGTCACGGGAAGGTCAGTTGAGCATCTGGTGGAGTGCGGGGAAGACGATCAGGACGGTCATCAGCAGGGTCAGGGCGGCGCCCGGCGCGACCATCCGCTCGCTGTCGGCGTTGGCCCGGGCCAGGTCCTCGGCGAGCAGTTCGCCGCGCAGGCCCTTGGCCCGGGCCCGCAGGGTGTCGTACACGGCGGCGCCGTCGGTGCCGGACAGCCGCATGATGTCGGCCACGTCCTGGAGCGGGGTGAGGCCCAACTCCTCGGCCAGCGCGTCCAGTCCGGCCCACGGCGGGAGCCGGTCGGTGGCCGCGCGCTCCAGCGCGTCGCGGATCCGCCGGAACACCACGCCCTGCCCGACCGAGGCCGCCCGGCGCAGCGCCTCGGCGGGGCCGCAGTCGGCGGCCCGCTCCATCGCGACGAGTTCCAGGTAGGCGGCGATGCCGTGCAGGTACTCGGTGCGGGCCTCCTTGACCTCGCCGCGCACCACGCCGTCCGGGACGAACCACAGCAGCCCGGCCAGCAGCGGCCCGGCGACCAGCGGCAGCGCGAACGGCAGGCCGACGTCCATCAGCACGGCCATCGCGCCCAGGTAGGCGGGCAGCAGCAGGCCGAGCGCGGCGAACAGCAGCTTGTGCACCATGAAGCGGGCCGGGGTGCGGCCGATCAGGGCGAGTTCGCGGCGCGGGATCGTCACCCCGCGCAGGGTGAGCGAGCGCTCGCCGATCCGGTCGTACCAGCGCGGCCGTTCGTCCGGGTCCGGTTCGCGGTCGGCCGGGGTGCGGTGCAGCCGGTCCAGCGCCTGGCGCAGGTCCGGTGGCGCGGGGCGCAGTTCGGCGACCAGCAGGGCGAGGCCGCCGGCCGCGACGGCGCCGGCCAGCACGGACCAGGGGGAGATCACCGGACCTCCCCGAGCTGCTCGGCCGGCTCCGGCGCGGAACCGCGCAGTCGGCGCCCGCTCCTGCTGCGCCGGTCCGGGGCGAGCAGCCGGGGCACCGGCGGGTGCGCGGCCAGGGCCCGCATCCAGGCGATGATCGCGACGAACAGGGCGGCGACCACGGCCAGCACGATCTGGCCCAGGAAGGTCCCGTACGGGCGGGTGTACTCGCTGTTGAAGGAGCCGACCGTGACGACCAGCACGATGATGCCGACCAGCCAGCGGATGGTGGTGCGGTGCTTGGCCCGGTCGGCCTCGATGGCGCGGCGCTGGCGGACCTCCTCGCGCACCGACTCGGCCATGTCGGAGAGCGTCCGGGCCAGCCCCGGGCCGCTGTCCCCGGCCCGCAGCACCAGGGCGGCGAGCACCTTGTCGGCGGTGGCGTCGGCCAGGCTGTCGGCGAAGGCGTGCAGCGCCTCCTCGGGCCGCCAGCGGGCCTGCAGCCGGGCGGCCAGTTCGCCGATCTCCTCCTCCAGGGCGGCGGGGGCGGTGCGGCGGCTGGTGACGATGGCCTGGTTGAGGCCGACCCCGAGCAGCAGCACGTCGGCGATCCGCTGGGTCCACTCGGAGAGCGCCTCCAGCCGCTCGATCCGGTGGGTGTCCGGGCGGGTGGTGTCGAACAGCCAGGGCAGGCCGAAGACCGCCAGCGGCACCAGCAGCACGGTCAGCGGGATGCGGGTGAACAGCCAGGCCAGCGGGGCGCCGACGAGGGCCAGCGGCAGCTGGATCCGGCGCAGCCGCACCATCCGCAGCGAGGCGCTGCCGGGGGCGCCGTACCAGAACACGTGGGCGCGGCCCGCCAGCGGGTTGTCCCGGCCGGCCGGCTCGTCCTCGTCGGCGGGTTCGCTGCCGCGCGCCCAGACCACCAGGGCGACCAGGCCGCCCGCGAGCGCCAGCCCGCACAGGGCGAAGAGCAGCATCATCGCGCGCCACCGCCGATCCGCAGCTGGAGCGGGGCGGCCCAACTCCCGTACCGGGAGCCGAGCAGCGAGGCGTCGAAGCCGGCCCGGCGCAGGTCGTCCAGGCACTGCGGCGGGGTGTGCGGGACGGCCCGCGGCTCGCCGAGGTCCGGCCGGGGGCCGAACACGGTGTTCAGCGCGGGCCGGCCGCTCTCGCCGAGGCCGGTGACCTCCAGGACGTGGGAGACGAAGCGGTGCCGGCGGCCGCCGACGGCGGTCTCGTCGACCATGGAGACGTGCACGATGAGGTCCAGGGCGTTGGCGGTGAGCCGGTAGGCGAGCGCGTCGGTCATGTGCGAGCCGTACTCGAGGCAGAGTTCGGCGATGCGGTCGACGACCATGTGCGGGCCGCGGGCGTGCAGGGTGCACATCGAGCCGCCCTCGCCGTTGGTCATCACCCGCAGCATCGGGACGACCTCGCCGGAGCGGACCTCGCCGACGATGATCCGGGAAAGGGTCATCCGCAGCGCGGCCGGGATGAGGTCGCCGATCGTCAACTCCCCGGCCAGACGGCCCTCGACGCGCTCACCGTTGCCCTCCCGGGCCTCCATCGGGACGACCTGGCGCAGGTGGCCGAGGGTGTGCAGCCAGAGCTCGAACTCCGACTCCAGGGTGCCGATCCGCTCGTCCGGCGGGATCTCGGCGGCCATCGCGCGCAGCAGGCTGGTCTTGCCGACGCCCTGGGTACCGGTGATCATCACGTTCTTCCGGGCCCGGATCGCGGCGGCCAGGAAGGCGGCCAAGGTCCCGTCCAGGGTGCCGAGTTCGACCATCTCGGGGAGCGTCGCGGAGGCCACCCGGTGACGGCGGATCGCCACGTACGGGCGGGGCGTCACCTCGGTCAGCGCCTGGAGGCGCATGCCGCCCTCCAGGCGCAGGGCGAGGGTGGGGCTGGCGGTGGACAGGCTGCGCTCGCCACCGCCGTGCTGCCGGGCCAGGTCCTGGAGCAGTTCGACGAGTTCGGCGTCGCTGTCGGCCACCGGCGGTACCTGGCGCAGGGGTTGGTGCACCTTGGAGACCCAGACGTCGTCGCAGCCGTTGACCAGGATGTTCTCGATCTCCGGGTCGTCCAGGTAGGGCTGCAGCCGGCCGGCCCGGAAGAGCAGGTCGAAGACGGCCTCGGCGAGGGCGCGGTCCTGCTCCCGGGTGGGCGGGATGCCGTGGGTCTGGGCGTACGCGTCGGACCAGCGGGCGACCGCCTCCTCGATCAGCGCACGGCCGCGCTGCCGGCGGGTGGCCCGGTCCGGCTCGGCCCCGGAGGTGGCGGTCAACCGGGTGATCTGCTGGTGCAGTTCGGCCGCGACCTGGCGCTTGAGCTCGCGCGCGACCTGGGTGTCGACGGCCGGCCGGGTGGCGCTGCCGCGCACGTCCAGCGAGGGCAGCTGGGCGGGCACGGCGGTCGGTCCGGGGGTCACGGGCTGGGGCGTCACGGGCTGCGGCGCGACGGGCTGGGGCGCCGGTGGCTGCGGCTGCGCCTGCGGATGCGGCGCGACCGGGCCCGGCCGGTACGCCTGCGGCGGCGGTGCGGCGGCCGGGACGGGCGCGGCCCAGGGCAGGGCGGCCGGGTCGGCCGTCGGGTGCTGGTGCAGGGGGCTACCGCGCACGGAGCACCTCCCCGGGGTCGTAGGGGTGGCGGTCGTCGGTCCGCCGGTCGGTCACGGTCGGCTGCTGGAGCCGGTAGGGGCCGTCGTCCTCGCCGGCCGGTCCGGCGGCCCCCTGGACGTGCGCCGGAAACGGCGCCGGGGCGGCCGGCTGCGGCGCCAGCCCGGCGAGCGGCGCGACCGGGCCGGTGACGATCACCGGCGGGGCGTACGAGGGCGGTTCCGCCTCGCCGGGAACGGGCCCGGGGGCCGCCTGGCCGTACCCGGGCCGGCCGTGGCCGGACTGCGGGTGAGCGGGCTGGGGGTAGCCGGGCTGGGGGTGGCCGGGCTGCGGGTGGGCGGACTGCGCCTGGTACGTCCGGTCCGGGTACACCTGCTGCCCGTACCCGGTCTGCCCGTACGGGCTCGGCGCGGGCACCACGGGCGTGGGCGGCACCGGCGTGGGCGGCACCGGGTTCGGCGCCACCGGCGCGGCCGGCCCGCCGGTCGCGGTTC
>NZ_JBHWIV010000082.1:0-39656 GCF_042731675.1 Kitasatospora sp. NPDC059827
GTCGGTCCCGTTCCGAGGGGCTTTCGCTCCCTCGTCCGTTCCCTCCCGGGCGGCGCAGAAAGAACATTACCCGACGTCTGCCCTGGCTCCAAAATTGGCCGGGCCGCCGAAACCAGAAGCGAGATCCACCCTTTGCTACGAATGGAGTAAAAGTGGACACTATTGGAATTAATCAATTTAATTTTCTCTGCACCGCCGGACGTGTCCGACGTGCAGAGAAAAAGAACTGACCTCTACGCCTTCGACTCACTCATCACCTCACGGTCCCGCCGGGTCCGCTTCGGGAACAGTCCCAGCTCTACGTTCGTGGCCACGCCGAAGACACCGCGCAGGGCATCACGGACAACCGCATCGGGCCAGCGGATCACGCCACGCTCTCATCGGCTGATCACATTGGCGTCAATCGGCGACTCACGGCCGGTCGCGGGCCTTGATCCGAGACGAAGCCTTCGTAGATCCTCGCTGGTCATCCGAGGCCGTCTCTGCGGTGCCGTTCGTGAGGGCCAGACAGCCTAGTGAACTGCCTACAGGATCGCCCTGCCCCTACCCTCGCCGCAGGCGTTTGATGGTTCTCAGTCGCCCGGGGTGATGGGCCGGTTACGCCCGTCACCCCGTCGCTGCTTCGGCAAAGGCCGAAGCGGCGACGACTCCTGCGTAGGAAGTCGGCCAGACCGACTTCCTACGCAGAACCCAAGAAGCCGGGTTCAACGACAAGTGGATTACCTAGCCATTCCGCCCCGCCGCGATGCGATCACGGCGGGGCGGAACCTTCACATGGCGCCACCCAAGAACCGGTGAGAAAAGGGTCGGCCTTCCCACTCTCCCCTCCCCTCCCCTCCCCGAAATCACAGAGGCGACGGCGGCCCCTGCCAAGTTTGACCGGGGCCGCCGAACCGACAAGCGCACCCCGCCCATGCCGGCGGTGTGCTGGGTGGTGGTCATCTCGTCCTCTCGATCCATGGTGTGCGGCGCCGAGTGGGAGTGCTGCGCAGGAAGTCGGTGGGATCGACTTCTGGTGCTTACGGGGTGGTGGTGTGGATGGTCGCTTGGCTGCGGCAGTGGGTGAGGGCGGTTTTGATGCGGGGGTCGGGGGTGGGGGTGGTGGTGAGGAGTTCACCGGCGGTGATGAGGGTGGTCCAGTACTGGGTGGGGTTGCCGGTGGTGGGGCGGGGGTGGGCGGCGGTGAGGGAGAGGTAGGCGGCGGTGAGGTTGCCGGTGGTGAACCAGCGGGCGAGGCCGTGTTGGTGGCCGGGGCGGATGCCGCCGAGGGCGTCGATGGCGGTGAGGAAGTGGTCGACGACGGCGAGTTCGGTGGCGGTGAGGTCCTTGGGGACGTCGAAGACGCCGAGGGCTTCGAGGAGTTCGCCGGTGTCGGCCTCGGTGCCGGGGCGGGGGTCGGCGAGGAGGGCGTCGTAGCACTCGTTGAGGCGGATGGTGGTCTCGGCGAGGGGGATGGCGAGGGCGAGGCAGACGGCGCGCGCGGAGGGGAGCGGTTCACCGGTGCGGCGGGCGAGGATCGCGTAGGTCTCGGCGGGGGTGTGGCCGCGGTCGAGGGTGTGCCGGGCGAGGGTGGGCAGCGGAGGCAGCATCGGGAGCGGGCTTTCAGACGAGGGCGAAGGCGGGAGCGATGAGGGCCCAGACGAACTTGCCGACCCCGCCAGCCCTGGGGCAGCAACCCCAGCGCTCGGCCAGCTCGTTGACGAGGAACAGCCCGCGTCCGCGCTCCTCCTCCAAGGAGGCGGAGCGGACGGAGGGCCGCCCGGATCCGGCGTCGTGGACTTCGAGGCGCAGAAGGTCGCCGCTGACGGCGAACCGGATCTCGATGAGGCGGTCGTCGGGGGCGTCGGCGTGCTGGACAGCATTGGCGAAGAGTTCGCCGAGGAGAAGTTCGGCGACATCGCAGTAGCGGTCACCGGCGGGGAGCGCGCAGAGGTAGGCCCGGATCAAGTGCCGGGCCAGGGGCGTGGATTCGACGCAGGAGCCGAGACGGGCGGCGAATGTGCGGGGGCGGTGGGCAGTGAGCATGGGGTCCTCGAAAGGGAGAGGAAGCAGCTGAAAGGCTGCCGCATCTGTCACGCTCGAATCGTCGGGCACTCTGACGGGACGTCATACCGCGTTTTCGGGACGTTTAGGACGTCTGGCTGCTAGACCTTGAAACGTCCCTAACGTGGAAGGTCGGTCGGTGAACAGCCCGCTCCGTGACGCAATGGCCCGTGCCAACATGACCTCGTCCAGGCTCGCGCGTGTGTGCGGGGTCGATCCCAAGACCGTCGACCGGTGGCTCGCCAACCCCTCGCGCGAGCCCCATGCTCGACATCGCTCAGCCGCCAGTAAGGCCCTGGGTGAGGAGGAAGCCGTGCTCTGGCCATCCGTACAGCAACTCGTGAAGTCAGGGCCAGATCGGGAGCTGGTGCAGATGTACCCGTACCGGTCGGCAGCGCCGGCTTCGCTGTGGCGCCAGTTGATAAGGGGGGCAACTCGGGAGATGACGTTCGCCGGGTACACCAACTACTTCCTGCGGCTGGAGCACGCGAACTTCGGCGGCCTGCTACGGCAGAAGGCGGAGGCCGGCGTCCAGGTTCGCTTCATTCTTGGTGAGCCCGGACATCCGGTCACCCGCCAGCGGGAGCCGGAGGAGGGCGTACCGCTGAGCCTTTCGACCCGGATCGAGGTCACCCTGTCCGAGCTGGCCAAGCTACGGGACACGCCGATCGAGGCGCGATACGAGACTGCACACGTCTCACTGAGCGTCTTCCGCTTCGACGACGACATGATCGTCACACCGCTGCTGCCGGGTAGGATCGGCCATGACGCTCCGATGATGCACCTCAGGCGGGCCCAGGACGATGGCGTGTTCGATCGCTTCGCGGGCCACATCGAGGACTTGTGGGCGAAGGGGCGGGATGTATCGGTCCCGGCAGCAGAGGTGGTGGATCGTGCCCAGGCGTGATTACGAGGACGACCCGAACGCCCCCAAGGCGAACTCGTTGGTCCCGGCCGCTTCCGTCGTCGTGGTCGACGGCGCGGGCCGCGTTCTGCTCCAGCGCCGGACCGACAACGGGATGTGGGCCCTGCCCGGCGGCAAGATGGACATCGGTGAGTCGCTCGCCGGTTGCGGCGTCCGCGAGACGCGCGAGGAGACCGGCATCGATATCGAGATCACCGGGATCGTCGGCACTTACACCGACCCCGGCCACGTCTTCGCCTACGACGATGGCGAGGTCCGCCAGGAGTTCTCGATCTGCCTCCTCGGACGCCCGCTCGGTGGGGAGTTGCGGGTATCCGACGAGTCCCACGAGGTGGCGTGGTTCACCCCGGCCGAGACGGACGGGCTGCCGATGGTGTCGAACATCCGCAAGCGGCTGGCCGACTGGCGCTCCGGGCAGATCCCCGTGGTGCGCTAGCCACCTTCGGCCATACCGCTGGATCGCTTCGGGTGCCGTCAGGCAGACCTCACCGTCGTCTGTCCCTCCCAGCTGCGGATTCCCCCGAATGGTTGGCACTCCGTGTAGCGACTGTGCTACTTTCCGCATCATCAACAGAACATAGAAGACCCCGGCGGTGGTGGAACACCCCGGGGTCTGGCACCAGGAGCTGACACTCCCCATGCAGATTCATCGTAGCGCCCACGCGCGCTGTTTCACCGTACTTCCGAACGGCCTCCTCCAGGACCGTCGCCTCAGCTACACAGCCCGGGGCCTCCTCTCCGACCTCCTCTCCCGTCCCGACGGCTGGCGCGAGGACGGGCGGCACATGGCCGACAGCAGCCCGCAGGGGCGCGGCGCCGTCCGCAGGGCGCTCAACGAGCTCAAGGAAGCCGGGCACTACCGGGTCGAGACGGTCCGGATGCCCGACGGCACGCTCCGTACCGACGTGCACGTGTACGACACCCCGCAGCGCCCGGCGTCACCGAGTGCCCGTTCCTCGGACTCCGGTGAGCCCGAGGCCGGTCCCCCTGACAGCCCTGTAGTAAAGGACCCGGGAGAAGTACCCACCCTCCCCGCCCAGTTGACGCGCGCGGACGAGCAGACCCGCAGGGCGGTGTCCGCACTCTTCCGCGCGATCCGTCCCGAGCCCCGGCTGCGCCTCGGCGAGGCCGAGGCGCAGCAACTGGCACCGCTCGTCGCCCAGTGGCTGGAACGCGGCAGCACGGCGGCCGAGTTGGCCCACGCCCTACTCCCCGGCCTGCCCTCGCCGCTGCACTCCCCGGTGGCGATCCTGCGCGACCGTCTCCAACGCAAGCTGCCGCCCACCCGAGCACCGCGGGCCACACCCGCGGAGTGCGCCAAGTGCCACGACCCTGTGCCCCGCCCCGGCATCTGCCGCCCGTGCGCGGGCCTCGGCGGCACCAGAACCGTCGCGATCGGTACCGGCGCCGCCGCCACACCCAACGGCGCCGCCCGGGCCCGGGCGGCTCTGCGCGGGGGCGGGGCGGTCGCCACGGCATGACCACGGTGCGTGTCCGCAGGGCGGGGCTGCGGTTACTGCGCGACAAAGCCCGGCCCCGAAGAACTACGCTGTCCGCCGTGACAGAACGGCTGCCGCTCTTCCCGCTGAACACCGTGCTCTACCCGGGCCTGGTGCTGCCCCTGAACGTCTTCGAGGAGCGTTACCGCCGACTCGTCGCCGATCTGCTCGAACAGCCCGAGGACGAGCCGCGCCGCTTCGGCGTGCTCGCCATCAAGGACGGCCGCGAGGTCGCCCCGGTACGGCCCGCCGAGGACGGCCCGGCCGGGCCGCTGGACGGCCTGGGCACCGCCACCGGGGACCCGCTGGAGGCGGTCTACCACATCGGCTGCGTCGCCGACGTCTCCTCCGTCCAGCCCCAGCCCGACGGGCGCTACGAGCTGCTGGTCACCGGCACCACCCGGTTCCGGATCAGCTCGGTCGACGTCGGCGGCCCGTACCTGACCGGTGAGGTCGAGCCGGTCGAGGAGCGCCCCGGCGAGGGCTCCGGCGCGCTCGCCGCCGAGGTCGAGCGGGCCTTCCGGGTCTACCAGAAGCGGCTGGCGGGAGCCCGCGAGGCCAGCACCCACGGCCGCCAGCAGCTCCCGGACGACCCCCAGGTGCTCTCCTACCTGGTCGCCGCCGCCTCGGTGTTCGAGACCCCGGTCAAGCAGCAGCTGCTCGCCTGCCCCGACACCGCCCAGCGGCTGCGCACCGAGCTCGACCTGCTGCGCCGCGAGAGCGCGGTGCTCAGCTGGCTGCCCTCGCTGCCCGCGGTCGACCTCACCCGCCAGTCGTTCAGCCCCAACTGACCCCAGCGAGACCGACCCCACCGAGACCGACCCTGACGAAACCCCACCGACCCGAGGCACCCGCGCATGGCCAAGAAGCCGAAGAAGGGCGGCCAGGGCACGCCCGCGACCGTCGCCCTGGAGACCGCCGCCGTCCCCTACACCGTCCACGCCTACGCGCACGACCCGGCCGCCGCCTCCTACGGCGGCGAGGCCGCCGAGGCCCTGGGCGTGGCCGCCGAGCGGGTCTTCAAGACCCTGGTCGCCGACGTGGACGGCACCCTCACCGTCGGCGTCGTCCCGGTCGCCGGGCAGCTCGACCTCAAGGCCCTGGCCACGGCCGTCGGCGGCAAGCGCGCCGCGATGGCCGACCCGGCCGCCGCCGAACGCAGCAGCGGCTACGTCCTCGGCGGCATCTCCCCGCTCGGCCAGCGCCGCCCGCTGCGCACCGTGGTCGACGCCAGCGCCCTCACCCACCCCACCGTCTACGTGTCGGCGGGCCGCCGGGGCCTCGAAGTGGAACTGGCCCCCGCCGACCTGATCGCCCTCACCCGCGCCCGCACCGCCCCGATCGCCCGCTGAACGAACAGACCGAACAGACCGAACAGACCGAAAGAACCCCCCGCGCCCCGAAAAGGGGTACGGGGGGTTCTCCACGAGGCGCAAGGCCCCGGCCGTACCCGGCGAGCCGACCGGTAACGGCCGGATGACGGGATTTTCAAGGGCGGCAAAAATCTTCACCGGGAAAGAGTGTGCTTTTCTCGGACATTCCTTACCCGATCAACCACATCTGATAAGGCGTCACGCCGGCGGAAATTGCGGACCGCTCCACCGGTCGAGTAGATGTTCCCGTCGGCATGCCCGTCCTGGCAGATCCGTCCCGGCATGCCCGTCACAACCCCAGGGGGACCTTCCACATGCGCAACTCGCGCAGACGCGCGCTCTACGCGCCCTTCACCATCGCCGCCGTCGTCCTCGGGGCGACCGCCGTCCCGGCGCACGCGGACGACCTGAAGCTCACCTTCTCCGGATTCTCGAACTCCACCGTCCAGATCCCGACCAAGCCTGCGCAGCCAGGTCGGGGCAGCGAGAACCTGCACATAGAGCTCGGCCGGATCGGCTCGGGCACCGCGCACGACGTGAAGGTCGTGTTCGACACCACCGATCTGGCCGGCGTCGCGGACCTGACCGTTCCCGGTTGCGCGACCGCGGGCAAGACCATCACGTGCGACCAGCGCGAGCTGAACTTCGACCGGATCAACCTCCTGTACAACCCGTGGCTCAGTGCTGTGCAGGGGGCGACCCCGGGCAGCCACGGAGTGCTGCACCTGAAATTGACGGCGTCCAACGCGCAGAGCGCGAGCCGGGACGTCCGGGTCGACGTCGGCGGGCCGGACTTCAAGGCCAAGCCGCTCGCCGACCAGAACAACGTCAAGCCCGGCACCGTGCTGACGCCGTCGGTGGAGTTCGCCAACGTCGGTGACCTGCCGGCCGGCAAGGTCGTGGTGGCCGTCGACGCCATCTCCGGCATCGACTTCAAGCAGCGCCCGTCGAACTGCGAGTTCGCGTCCGAGCCGGACGGCGGCTGGGGCGAGAAGACCTGGCCCGGTGACTCCATCGCGATCTGCACCGTGGACACCACGGTCGCGCCCGGTCAGGTGGTCGCCCTGGACGCGCTGCAGCTCGGCATCACCGACAGCGCCTGGTACACCTTCGCGGACATCACGGTGTCCCCGACCGAGGACGCCCAGTTCTCCGAGATCTCGGACTGGCGCAAGCGGCTGACCTTCCAGCACGGCACCGGCCCGGCCCTGACCGTGAAGCCGGCCAACGACCCCGGCCTGCTCAGCGCCCCTCGCACGAGCTACGACAACCGCGTCGAGCAGAACGTGCTGGCCACGAACACCGCCGACTTCTCCGCGCTGGGCTCCTGGAAGCCCAACGGCGACAAGCAGGGCACGCTGTCGGTCGGCTTCCGCAACAGCGGGCCGGCCTCGATCTTCTACCGCAGCGGCGACGCGGTCGTGACCGTCCAGGCCGCGATCCCCGCCGGCGTCACCGTGACCAAGGTGCCGGACGGCTGCCGACCCAAGACCTGGGAGAACGGCAAGCAGGTCGCCCACCCGGACAAGTACCTGTGCGAGTCCCCGATCTGGGTGGCGAGCGGGCTGGAGAAGGTGTTCCCGTTCGGGCTGTCGATCGAAGCCGGCACCACGCAGCCGACCGTCCAGGTGACGCTCCAGGACCAGGACAGCCTGTACGGCACCGGCGCCACGATCGCCAAGCTGTCCTTCGAACCGGACCCGTCGCACGAGTCGGTCTCGGTCCAGCTGGGCACCAAGGCGAGCGGCTCGATCCCCGGCCCCGTCCCGACCTCGGAGCCCTCGCAGGGCCCGACGCCGAGCAGCCGCCCGACCTCCGCCCCGCCGATCGCGCGGCCGACCGCCACGCCCTCGACGCCGGGCCAGAGCCCGAGCACGACGGCCTCGGCCACGAGCACCGCCTCCCCCAGCGCCCACGCTCCGAGCGGCGACCTCGCCCACACCGGTAGCGATGGCACGCTCCTGATCGCGGGCACCGGCGCGGCGGCCATCGCCGTCGGCGGC
Source organism: Kitasatospora sp. NPDC059827 (assembly GCF_042731675.1). Classification (NCBI taxonomy): domain Bacteria; kingdom Bacillati; phylum Actinomycetota; class Actinomycetes; order Kitasatosporales; family Streptomycetaceae; genus Kitasatospora; species Kitasatospora sp. NPDC059827. The sequence continues at coordinate 7,844 of NZ_JBHWIV010000082.1, forward strand.
GCGCTGTTCGTGGTCGCACGCCGCCGCAAGGCCGCGACCCACCGCTGAGACCCGACGAGGGCGGGGACCGAGTACCGGTCCCCGCCCTCGTGTGCGTGCAGGTCAACGGATGGCGTCGGTTGGCCTACCCGGCCTGTACCCGGCCGTCGACCCTCCGCCCCGCTCACGCTCTCAGCCCTGCCGCCGCCCCTCCGGAGCCGCGTCCACCGGCCGCACGTCCGCCGGTGTCTCCACCGGAGCGACCTGCCCGGCGTCCACCGGCGTCTCCGCAGGAGGCCCCGCAGGGTCCCCGTACGACCCCGCCGGCACCCCCCAGTACGGCGGCGGGTCCTCCTCCCGCTTCCCGAACGCCGCCGACAGCGCCAGCAGCACCACCATCGCCGCCATCGGCCACACCAGCAGCGCGCCCATCGCCCCCAGGTCGATGCTCGCGTCGAAGTGCCCGCCGTTGCCGACCCGCCGGGCCTCGCCGATCAGGTTGTCGCTCGGCCCGAGCCAGCGGCCGAGCTTCCAGGCCCCGTACGAGCCGAGCAGTCCGCCGATCGCCAGCCCCAGGGCGACGGCGATCCCGCCGCCGCGCTTGCGGGTGACCAGGAAGGCCCCGAGCGCGGTGAGGATGCCGGCGCCCAGCCCGATCAGCACGAACACCGCGTCGGCGCCGGCCCGCTGCTCGCCCTCGGGGTCCACGTAGAGGATCCGGTCGCCGTCCACGACCAGCGGCACCTTGGGCGCCAGCCAGGCCCACAGTCCGGCCATCACCAGTCCGGCCAGCAGGCACACCAGCACCACCCCGGCCCCGATCCGCAGCTCGTCCGGCACCCGGTGCACGCCCGCGGGCGGCGCGGCGGGCAGGCCGGCGGGCGACTCCTGGTCGGAGGCCGGCGGCGGTGCGAACGGGTCGGGTACGGCTCCCGGCTCGGCCGGCACGTCGGCGCGGGCGGGTTCCGGAGGTGTGTTCGGTACGGTCACGGGTCCCATCGTTTCACGACGTCCGTCCGAACGGCCGCACCGCCCACCGCACCGCCCACCCGGCAAGATCCGGAAGGCGGCCCCTACCGCGCGACGGCCCGCCGGTACGCCCAGGTGGCCAGGGCCAGCGACACCACGCCCACCCCCGCGCAGACCCCGAGGTCGGCGAGCACCATCCCCCAGTCCGGGTCCGGCGCGAAGGTCCGCGCGAACGCCTCGACCCCGTACGTCGACGGCAGCAGGTCGCGCAGCCACAGCACCGGCTGCGGCAGGTGGTCGACCGGCAGCACGCCGAGCAGCAGCGCCGCCGACATGCCGAGCTGCCCCAGCATCGTCGCGATCTCCTGCCGCGGCGCCAGCAGCCCGCAGGCCGCGCCCAGCCCGGACAGCGCGGCCCCGGCGAGCGGTACCACGGCGAGCAGCACCCACAGCTGCCCGAGCGGCAGCCCGAACATCACCGCGCCGATGCCGGCCGTGACGAGCGTGCCGGGCAGCGTGAACGAGGCGTACGCGGCTGCCGCGCCGAGCACCACCGAGGCGGCCGGGACGGGCAGCGTCGCGTAGTGGTCGAGGCCGCCGGTGGCGCGGAGCTTCCCGAAGTACTGGGCCAGCAGGTTGAGCGCGACGAACGCCACCACCAGCACGCTCGACCCGGCGACCACCGACCGCGCCGCCGAGGTCTGCCCGCCGTCCACGACGCCCCTCATCATCACCAGGATGCCGACGGACTGGAAGGTGGCCACGAACAGCAGCGGGATCCGCGCGACCTTCGCCCGGGTGAGCTGCGCCCGGTACACCGCGGCGAGGGCGGGCAGCAGCCGGGCGGCGGGGGCGAGCGGGGCGGCGCCGGCCGTGGACCGGCCGGTCTGCGGGGGCACCGAGAGCAGCGTCACTTGGCCAGTCCTCCGTGGCGGCCGCCCAGCTTGAGGTAGGCGTCCTCAAGGCTCGGGGTGGCGAGGGTGAAGTCGTCGAGGGCGGCGAAGGCCGGGCCGGTGGTGACGGCGGCGACCAGTTCGCGGGCCTGCTCGGGGGTGGTGCGGACGGTCCAGCGGCGTCCGGTGCGTTCGGCGCGCGCGGCCAGTTCGGCGACGGCGGGGACGCCGATCGGCGCCTCGTCCCGCCAGACCAGGTCGAGCCGGACGTCGCCGTCCACCAGGGCCTTGAGTCCGCCGGGCGTGTCGCAGGCGATCACCCGGCCCTCGTCGATCACGGCGACCCGGTCGAGCACGGTCTCCGCCTCGATCACGTTGTGGGTGACCAGCAGCACCGTCGTCCCGTGCTCGGCCCGCCGCCGGTCGACGGCCGACCAGACGGCCCGCCGGGCGACCGGGTCCATGCCGGTGGTGGGTTCGTCCAGGACGAGCAGCGGCCGCTCCCCCACCAGGGTGGCCGCGAAGCAGGCGAGCCGCCGCTGCCCGCCGGACAGCTTGGCCAGCGGCCGGGCGGCGATCGGCTCCAGCCCGAGTTCGGTGAGGACGTCCGCGGCCGCGCCGCGGGCCGCCGCGCGCGAGAGCCCGCGCAGCCGTCCGGTGGTCTCGGCGGCCAGCGCGACGGTCAGCTCGTCCAGCGCGGTGGATTCCTGCCCGAGGTAGCCGAGCAGCCGGGCGGCCCGCTCCGGGTGCCGCACGATGTCGTGCCCGAGCAATTCGACGGTGCCGGAGTCCGGCCGCAGCAGGCCGGTGAGCTGGCGGACGAGGGTGGACTTCCCGGCGCCGTTGGGGCCGAGCAGTCCGAAGACCTCGCCCGCGCGGACGGTCAGGCTGATCCCGTCGTTGGCCCGGATCTCGGTGGCGGTGGCGCCGCGTCCGGTGCGGTAGGTCCGGACCAGTTCGCGTACGGCGACGCACGGCGCGGGGGTGTCCTGGGGTGCTCGCCCGGCCGTCTCTTCCACGACCGGAGACTTTACGCGCTCACACGGGCGAACCGGACAACGGGGGCCGATCGCCGAGGCCCGATCGCCGGGGGAAGCCAGGCGGAAGCCGGAACCCGCCGGGGCGCGTCAGTCGTCCACCACCATCGACCCGCCCGGGACCCGGACCGCCAGTTCCTTCCAGAACCCCGCCCGGATGGCGTAGCGGTCGTGCTCGTCGATCTGGTCGTCCTTGTGGGCGAGCAGTCCGAAGCGGGCCGCGTAGCGCAGCAGCTCGCCGTCGACGCGGTGCGGGATGCGCGGGTAGTCGGGCCAGAGCAGGGTGAGCCGTTCGAGGTCGCCGAGGCGGTCGCTCCAGCGGCGGGCGAAGACCTGCCCGACCTCGTGGGCGTCGCCGCCGATGGTGGTGATGTCCTCCTCGCGGTCGGCCCAGCGCTGCTCGGCGGTGGTGAGCTGGGCCAGCGTGGGCAGGCCGTCCCCGGCGGTGACGGAGGGCTCGGGGGCGGGCCGGTCGACCCAGCCGCGGTCGGAGGACCACCGCAGCACCGGTCCGCCGGCCACCTGCCCGTTGGTGGCCTGCCCGGCCGCGGCGTGTCCGTTGGCATGCCCGTTGACGTGCCCGTTCGCCGCCGCGGTGATCGGGGTGACGGCCGAGACCCGTCCGGCGAGGTCCTTCGGGGTGGGCACCACCCGCAGGGCGGCGGCTGGCTGGGGCCGCCCGTTGACGGCGGGCTCCTCGGGCACCGCCTCGGCGGCGGCCGGCCGCACGCCGGGGGGCGCCACGCTGGGCAGCGGGGCCGGCGGGGCGGCGAGGATCTTGGCGATCTCCTGCCGGGCGCCGCCCGTCCCGGGCGCCGGGAAGACGGTGGAGTGGTCGCGCAGCGAGAAGGACCCCTCGATCCACTCGCGGTCCAGGACCCGCCGCTCGTCGGCCTCGCCGACCAGGTCCTCGGACTGGTTGAAGTCCCCGTCGGCGGCCTGCAACGCCCACAGGTGCACGGCCACGCCGTGCTCCTTGGCGGTCATCATGCCGGGCAGCAGGTCCCCGTCGCCGGTGATCAGGACGACGTCCGCGCAGGCCCGGTTGCGGGCGAGCTCGGAGAGTTCGGCGTGCATCGCGGCGTCGACGCCCTTCTGCACCCAGCGCCCCTCGGCCCGGGTGAGGGCGCCCAGCCGCACGGTGACCCGGGGCAGCACCCGCAGCCGCCGGTGCTCGGGCATCGGGCGGCGGTCGGGGGCCGCGTCGAACCAGTAGATCCGCAGCAACGGCAGCCCGGTCTCGGCCTCGGCGCGTTCGCGCAGGGCGCTGATCAGCGCGGTGTGGTCGACGGTGACCTTGGAGCGGGAGGGGTCTCCGGCGAGCAGGCTGGCGGCGGCGCCCAACAGGTATCCGGCATCCACCAGGACGACACAGCGGTCCATCCGCGCACCTCTTTCCGCTCGCCCTCGATGGTCGGTCTGGGTGGGCGGTCCGCCCGTCGACCCGGCGTGCGGGGTGAGGGGCCCCCTGACCGCCCGATCGTTGGGTCACCTTTTCCCCCAGGTTCGGGGCCCGAACCTCGGCGGATGTCCCGGTCACGCAACAGCCGCCCCAATGAGTCGCAAAGAAACACGAAGGCGGGCCCCGTTCAACGACGGGGCCCGCCAAACGTCACGCCGGGTTGACCCGGGTCAGCCCTTGAGGCCCTTGAGGCGGCCCTTGAGGCCCTACAGGCCCTACAGGCCCTACAGGCCCTTGAGCTCGGCGGCGACCAGCTCGGCGAGCTGGACGGCGTTGAGCGCGGCGCCCTTGCGCAGGTTGTCGTTGGAGACGAACAGCGACAGGCCGTGCTCCACCGTCTCGTCGGCCCGGATGCGGCCGACGTAGCTCGGGTCCTGGCCGGCGGCCTGGAGCGGGGTGGGGATCTCGGACAGCTCGACGCCGGGGGCGGCGGCGAGCAGCTCGGCGGCGCGCTCGGGGCTGATCGGGCGCTCGAAGCGGGCGTTGATCTGCAGCGAGTGGCCGGAGAAGACCGGGACGCGCACGCAGGTGCCGGCGACCTTGAGCTCGGGGATACCGAGGATCTTGCGGCTCTCGTGGCGGAGCTTCTGCTCCTCGTCGGTCTCGTTGGAGCCGTCCTCGACGATGGAGCCGGCCAGCGGCACCACGTTGAAGGCGATCGGCCGCCGGTAGACCTTGGGCTCGGGGAACTCGACGGCGGAGCCGTCGTGGGCGAGCGCGGAGGCGCCGTCCACGACCTTGGCGGCCTGGTCCTGGAGCTCGGCGACACCGGCGACGCCGCTGCCGGAGACGGCCTGGTAGGTGGAGACGACCAGGGCGGCGAGCCCCGCCTCCTCGTGCAGCGGGCGCAGCACGGGCATGGCGGCCATGGTGGTGCAGTTGGGGTTGGCGATGATCCCCTTGGGGCGGTCGGCGATGGCCTCCGGGTTGACCTCGGAGACGACCAGCGGGACCTCGGGGTCACGGCGCCAGGCGGAGGAGTTGTCGATGACGACGGCCCCGGAGGCGGCGACCTTGGGGGCCAGGGCCTTGGAGGTGGAGCCGCCGGCCGAGAAGATCACGATGTCCAGGCCGGTGTAGTCGGCCGTGGCCGCGTCCTCGACGGTGACCTCGGTGCCCTGCCAGGGCAGCGTGCGCCCGGCCGAACGGGCCGAGGCGAACAGCCGCAGCTGCTCCACCGGGCCGAGTCCACCTTCACGACCAGCCCGCTCCGCCAGGATCTCGCGGACCACGCCGCCGACCTGGCCGGTGGCACCGACAATGCCGATCTTCATTCCGACTACTCCTCTGGATGGTGCTGTCTACAGCCGCACTCTGCCCATCATGCCTTGTCACGGGCACCGCACGACCAGGTATTCCACGGTGTGAGAGGCGCCCCGGACAACCCTCAGTGGTCCAGACCATTGGCGAGGGCCAGCGCGGCCGCGACCTCCGCCTCCCCGGCCGGCAGCAGCGGCAGACGTACGTCCGGGGTCGGGATCCGCCCCTGGGCGTGCAGCACGCCCTTGGTCACCGTCGGGTTCGGCGCCGTGAAGGCGGACAGCGCCAGCCCGGTCAGCCGGTGCCCCAGCTCCCGGGCCCGCTCGACGTCCCCGGCCCGCCAGGCCTCGTACAGCTCGACGAAGCGGGCGGTCGCCAGGTGCGCGGAGGCGAGGATGCCGCCGGCCGCGCCCAGCGCCAGCATCGGCGACAGGAAGGCGTCCTCCCCGGTGAGGAAGGCGAACCCGGCAGGGGCCTCGGCGAGCAGCTCGGCGGCCGTCTGGTCCAGCCCGCCGGTCGCGTACTTGACGCCCACCACCCCGTCGATCGCGGCCAGTTCGCGCAGCGCGGCGGTGGAGAGCTGCTGCCCGGTGCGGTACGGGATGTGGTAGACGACCAGTGGCAGCGGGCTGCCCGCGGCCAGGGCCCGGAAGTGCGCGACCGTCCCGGCCTCACCGGCCCGGACGAAGGCGGGCGTGGTGACCAGCGCGGCCGCCCCCGGCACCCGCGCGCCGAGCGCGGCCAGCGCCTCGCCGACGGCCCGGGTGTCGCCGCCGGAGGCACCGACGGTCAGCTGCGCCCCGCGCGCGGCGCAGGCGGCCGCGGCGACGTCCACCACCGCGTCCCGCTCCTCGGCGGTGAGCGCGGCGGGCTCGCCGGTGGTGCCGAGCGCGACCAGGCCGGCCGCCCCGGCGTCCAGGACCTCGTGCGCGAGCTTCTCCAGCGCGTCGAGGGCGACGGAGCCGTCGGCGGCGAAGGGGGTGATCAGGGGGACGTGGATGCCCTTGAGTTCCATACCGACGATCCTGCGGTCCGGTGATCGCCCGGGTCCAGTTCACATTTGTGACGCTTCTCGTAAGCTGGGCCGATGCTCGATGTCCGACGACTGCGCCTGCTGCGCGAACTCGCCCACCTCGGCACCATCGCGGCCGTCGCCGAGGCCCTGTCGTTCAGCGCCTCGGCGGTGTCCCAGCAGCTGTCCGTCCTGGAGAAGGAGGCCGGCGTCCCGCTGCTGGAGCGCACCGGGCGGCGGGTCACCCTCACCCCGGCCGGGCGGGGCCTGGTCCGCCACGCCGAGTCCGTACTGGCCCTGCTGGAACAGGCGGACGCCGAACTCGCCCACGCCAAGCGGGGGTTGGCCGGTCCGCTGCGGATCGGCACCTACCCCTCGGCGGCCCGCGCGATCATCCCGGCGGTGCTCGCCGGGCTGGCCTCCTGGCACCCGGGGCTGGAGCCGATGGTCACCGAGGTGGACCCGGCGGCCGTCGGCGCGGCGCTGCGCGCGGGCGAGCTGGACGTGGCGCTGGTGCACGAGTACGACCTCGTCCCGGCCGACCCGGAACCGGGCCTGGCCGTGACCCGCCCGGTCTTCACCGAGCCGATGTACCTGGCCGCCCGCGCCCCGGCGGTGCTCGCCGAGCAGCGCGGCGCGCCGTGGATCACCTCCCCGCCGGGCACGCTCTGCCACACCATGGCCGTCCGCGCCTGCGAGGCGGCGGGCTTCGCGCCCCGGATCCGGCACCAGATCGACGACTTCACCACGGTGCTCTCACTGGTCGCCGCGGGCCAGGGGGTGGCGCTGGTCCCCCACCTGGGCACCGCCCAGCCCCCGCCCGGCGTGGTCCTCACCCGGCTGCCGATGTACCGCCGCACCCGCGCCGCCTTCCGGGCCGGCGCGGGCTCCCACCCGGCGATCTCGGCCTTCGTCTCGGCCCTCCACACGGCCGTCCCGCCGGGGCTGGGCAGCGGGGCCTGACGAACGCCCGGCCGCCCCGCCGCCCCGCCACCCCGCCGGCGCCGCTAGACCACCAGGCAGCTCGGCCCGAGCAGCTGCTTCAAGTCACCGAACAGCGCCGGGTCGGACTTCACCCGGTGCCGGTCCAACCGCAGCACCGTGGTCTTGGTACGCCCCTCCAGCCGCACCCGCACCTCGGTCGTGCCCTTGTGGTGGGTCAGCACCTCGCTGAGCCGGGCGACCAGCGGCGGGGTGACCTTCCCGGACGGGATGTTGATGACGATCGGCGCCTCGGCGTGGGCGTTGGAGAGGTCCGGGGCGGACAGCTCCATGCCCATCAGCCGCGGCACGTCCTCCCGCTTGTCCAGCTTGCCGCGCACGAACACCACGGCGTCCTCGACGAGTTGGGAGGAGACCAGCTGGTAGCTCGCCGGGAAGAACATGCAGTCGATCGAGCCCGCCAGGTCCTCGACGGTGGCGATCGCCCAGGCGTTGCCCTGCTTGGTCATCTTCCGCTGGAGGCCCGAGATGATGCCGCCGATGGTGACGATCGTCCCGTCCGGGCGCTCCGCGAGGTCCGCGACCGCGCAGTCCGCCTTGTCGGCGAGCACGTGCTCGATGCCGTGCAGCGGGTGCGAGGAGACGTACAGGCCGAGCATCTCCCGCTCCTGGGTGAGCAGGAAGGACTTCTCCCACTCCTCCTCGGAGAACACGACGTCCAGTCCGAAGCTCGGCTCGTCCGAGGCGGTGTCGCCGCCGAAGAGGTCGAACTGCCCCTCGGCCTCCTTGCGCTTCACCCCGACGACATTGTCGATCATCGGCTCGAACTGCGCGCTCAGGCCCTTGCGGGTGTGCCCGAGCGAGTCGAAGGAGCCGGCCTTGATCAGCGATTCGACGGTCCGCTTGTTGCAGACCACCGACTCCACCTTCTCCAGGAAGTCCGGGAAGGAGGCGAACTTCCCCTTCGCCTTCCGGGTGCGGATCATCGACTCGACCACCGGCCCGCCGACGTTGCGGATCGCGGTCAGGCCGAACCGGACGGTCTCGCTGCCGTGCGGCGTGAAGTCCGAGTCCGACTCGTTGACGTCCGGCGGCAGCACCTGGATGCCCATCTTGCGGCACTCGTTGAGGTAGACCGCCGACTTGTCCTTGTCGTCCTTGACGGAGGTGAGCAGCCCGGACATGTACTCGGCCGGGTAGTTGGCCTTGAGGTACGCCGTCCAGTACGAGACCAGCCCGTACCCGGCGGTGTGCGCTTTGTTGAACGCGTAGCCGGAGAAGGGGACGAGGACGTCCCACACCGCCTGGATGGCCGCGTCGGAGTAGCCGCGCTCGCGGCAGCCCTTCTGGAAGGGGACGAACTCCGCCTCCAGGATCTCCTTCTTCTTCTTGCCCATCGCGCGGCGCAGCAGGTCGGCCTGGCCGAGCGAGTAGCCGGCCAGGATCTGCGCGGCCTTCTGCACCTGCTCCTGGTAGACGATCAGGCCGTAGGTGGGCCGGAGCACCTCCTCCAGGGGCTCCTCCAGCTCCGGGTGGATCGGGGTGATCTCCTGCTGCCCGTTCTTGCGCAGCGCGTAGTTGGTGTGGGAGTTGACGCCCATCGGGCCCGGTCGGTACAGCGCGAGGACGGCGGAGATGTCCTCGAAGTTGTCGGGCTTCATCAGGCGCAGCAGCGAGCGCATCGGCCCGCCGTCGAGCTGGAAGACGCCGAGGGTGTCGCCGCGCGAGAGCAGTTCGTAGGTCGGCTTGTCGTCGAGGGGCAGATCAAGCAGGTTGATCTTGACGCCCTTGTTCTTCTCGATCGCCTTGACGGCGTCGTCCATGATCGTCAGGTTGCGCAGGCCGAGGAAGTCCATCTTGAGGAGGCCGAGGCCCTCGCAAGTGGGGTAGTCGAACTGCGTGATGGTGACGCCGTCGGTGTGCCGGGTCCAGACCGGGATGTGGTCGGTCAGCGGCTCCGCGGACATGATGACGCCGGCCGCGTGCACGCCGGGCTGGCGGATCAGGCCCTCGATGCCGCGCGCCGTGTCGATGACCTTCCGGACGTCCGGGTCGTTCTCGTACAGCCCGCGGATCTCGCCCGCCTCGCCGTAGCGGGGGTGGCTGCTGTCCGTGATGCCGGAGAGCGGGATGCCCTTGCCCATGACGTCCGGCGGCATCGCCTTGGTGATCCGGTCGCCCATCGCGTACGGGTAGCCGAGGACCCGGGAGGAGTCCTTGATGGCGGCCTTCGCCTTGATGGTGCCGTACGTGACGATCATGGCGACCTTGTCGGACCCCCACTTCTCCGTCACGTACCGGATCACGTCACCGCGCCGGCGCTCGTCGAAGTCGATGTCGACGTCGGGCATGGAGATGCGCTCGGGGTTGAGGAAGCGCTCGAAGATCAGGCCGTGCGGGATCGGGTCGAGGTCGGTGATGCCCATCGCGTAGGCGACCAGCGAACCGGCCGCCGAACCGCGGCCCGGGCCCACCGCGATGCCCTGGCCCTTGGCCCACATGATGAAGTCGGCGACCACGAGGAAGTACGCCGGGAACCCCATCTGGATGATGGTGTCCATCTCGTACTCGGCGAGCTTCTTGTGCTCCTCGTCGTACCCGTTCGGGAAGCGCCAGTCCATGCCCTCCCAGACCTGGGACTTGAAGAAGTCCGCCTCGGACTCGAAGCCCTCCGGGATCGGGAACCGGGGCATCAGGTTCCGGAACTTGAACATGCCCTCGGTGTCGACCCGGGAGGCGACCAGCAGCTGGCTGTTGCGGCAGCCCTCCTGCCAGGCGTCCGAGGAGTCCAGCGCGTACATCTCGGCGGCGGACTTGATGTAGTAGCCGGTGCCGTCGAAGCGGAAGCGGTCCGGGTCCGAGAGGTTCTTACCGGTCTGCACGCAGAGCAGCAGGTCGTGGGCGCCGGCGTCGGCCTCGGTGGTGTAGTGCGAGTCGTTGGTGACCACCGGCGGGATGTTCAGCTTCTTGCTGATCTCCAGCAGCCCGTCGCGGACCCGCTTCTCGATGTCCAGGCCGTGGTCCATCAGCTCCAGGAAGTAGTTCTCCTTGCCGAAGATGTCCTGGTAGTCGGCCGCGGACTTCACCGCCTCGTCGAACTGGCCCAGCCGCAGCCGGGTCTGCACCTCACCGGAAGGGCAGCCGGTGGTGGCCATCAGGCCGCCGGACAGCTCGGAGATCAGCTCCTTGTCCATCCGCGGCCACTTCACCAGCCAGCCCTCGGAGTAGGAGCGCGAGGTCAGCTTGAAGAGGTTGTGCAGGCCCTCCTTGTTCCGGGCCCAGATGGTCTTGTGGGTGTACGCGCCGGACGCGGAGACGTCGTCCCGCTTCTGGTGCGGCTGGCCCCACAGGATGCGCTTGGTGTTGGAGCGGGACTCGGGGGCGACGTACGCCTCGATCCCGATCACCGGCGTGATCCCGGCCTCGGTCGCCTGCCGGTGGAACTCGGCGGCGCCGTACATGTTGCCGTGGTCGGTCATCGCGACGTGGGTCTGCCCCAGCCGCTCGACCTCCTTGAACATCTGCTTCAACCGGGCGGCACCGTCCAGCATCGAGTACTCGGTGTGGACGTGCAGATGCGCGAACGGCTGATCGCTCAAGGCGGGGCCTCCGGAGGCTCTGGTGCTGATCTGGCGGGCCGGCGAACGCGCAGGTCACAGGGGGAGAAAGCCCTGGAAATGGAGGTGGCCCGGAACGCCTCTCGGGGTCCGGACCGTCACTCACGCGTTCACGCGTCCACTCTAGCCCGCCCAGCCCTCCGCGAGACGTCGCCCCGCGGCCGCCCGGACCTCCCCCTCCTCCATCGGATCGTCGCGCAGGTAGCACAGCCGGGCTCCCACCTCGGGCCGTTCCGGAGCGTGTGCGATCCCCGACAGCCGGGCACCGGATTCGCAGTCCCAGAGCGACTCGGTGAACGCCTCGTCCATCCCCGCCGACCCCAGCGCCGCCAGGGCTTCCAGGTACGCGGCCCGCTCGTACGAGTGCGGGGTGTACAGCCAGAACCGCCGCAGCAACGACACCGCCCCGCCCGCCCCCGACCCGAACCGCGCCAGCCCGCGCGCCAGATCATCCGGCCCGCACCAGTACCCGTCCACCCAGAGCCGCTCCAGCTCGGCGAGCAGGAGCGGCAGGTCGCTCTCGTCACCGTGATCGGCCAGCACCTTCATCCCCTGCCAGGCCAGCCACTCCCGGTCCGAGGCGGCCCACTCCCGGGCGGCCGGCACGGCCAGCCCGGCCAGCGGCTCCAGCGCCCGGCCCAGGTACGGCAGCTGGCGGGTGCCGTCGGCGGCGCCCAGCCCGGGCACCAGCTCGATCAGCGCGGGCTCCGGCGGGCGGCGCGACAGTGCGCGGAGCGCGGTCACCTTGACGCCCGCGTTGGCCGCCGGGTCGCGCAGCTGGTCCAGCAGGCTCGCGCTGTCCCGGTCCGGGCAGGGGTCCGGCGGCTGCTGCCGAGGCCGCGGAGCCGGGCCCTCCTCCTCCGGGACGTACCCCGGCAGTGCCGCCCGGGCCTGCTCGGAGCCGCCGAGGACCAGCAGCTCCAGCACGCCGGTCGCCCGGTCCCGGGTGTCTTCGTCCTCGGCTGCCAGCAGCCCGACCACCGGGTCGAGCGGCAGTTCCAGGTCCCGGAGCAGCCGCGCCAGGTACAGGTGCCGGTCGTCGACCTGCTGGTCCCAGCGCCACTCCCAGCGGACGCAGCCGTACACCAGCTCGGCGGCGGCCGCCGGGTCCTCTGCCGCCATCCGCGCCCCCAGGCCCCGGCCGCGCTGCAACAACCCCGGCAGCGTCCCCGCCGGCGCGTACTCGTATCTCCGCTCTGCCACGAACCCATCGTCCCCCGGCCCCCGCCGCCCCCACCCGCCGGGGGCTCCGAACGGCCTTGACCTCAAGTCGACTTGAGGGATGAAGCTGGTCCGCATGACCACCGAGACAGCCACCCGCGCCCAGGACCTCCGAGCCATCCGGAGCGTCGTCGCCACCGTCCAGCACACCCAGCGGGCCAAGGACGCCGAGGGCTTCCTCGCCCTCTTCCACCCCGACGCCCTGTGGACCACCGCCCACGGCAAGGTCCTGATCGGCCTCGACGCCATCGCCGCCTTCACCCGCGACGTCCTCCCCCGCGCCGACTGGGACGGCGAGGTGACGTACGAGGCCACCCACGTGCGGTTCCTCCGCCCGGACGTCGCCGCCGTCAAGGTCCGCCAGACCTACCACCACCCCGACGGCGACTCCGAGGGCACCCCGCTCTACGTCATGTCCCGCGAACCGGACGGCCGCTGGCTGCTCCACGCCTGCCAGAACACCACCGTGCACCCCGCCCAGGCCCGGCCGGCCTGAACGGACCCACACCCGGCGCCCGTTGAAACGGACACGGGGACGGCTTCCCCCCGGAGCGGGCGCAACGTTTCGCCCCTCCCACCGCATCAGAGTGGTGGGAGGGTCACGGGGAGGGAAAGGTCGCGCCCGCCGGGCGCATTGATTCGAGTACGCAGCAAAGAATTCCCCCACATTCATTGAGTTCGTACGCGATCCTCCATCCCTGAGCCCCACTCCCCATCTGTTGCAAGGCCGTGACAGTCCCGGCCGAAAATTCGTTCGCCCAACGAGGAACGACGGTTAGCATTCCGGAATGGAATCGAAACTCCCGCCGATACGAAATTCCGCCGACAGCGACGACGCCCGGCCGGCCCGCAGGTCGCCGGTCCGGCTGGCCCGTCTCGGTGCGACCTTCGTGGGTGTGAGCGTCGTGTCCGGCGTGCTGCTGGCGGGCCTGGTGCTGCCGGTCGCCGGGGGCCTCGGGCTGACCGCGAAGAGCACCGCGGAAGGCTTCGACGACATTTCCGACGACTTCAAGACCCCGCCGCTCACCCAGGCCACCCAGGTCTTCGACGCCAAGGGCGGTCTGATCGCCAAGGTCTACGAGCGCGACCGCACCGTCCTGCCCGCCGACCAGATGTCGCCGTACATGCGGCACGCCCAGGTGGACATCGAGGACGCCCGCTTCTACGAGCACGGCGCCGTCGACCTCAAGGGCGTCCTGCGCGCGCTCGGCAAGAACGCGGAGAAGGGCACCGCCGCCGAGGGCGCCTCCACCCTCACCCAGCAGTACGTGAAGAACGTCAACGTGGAGAACGCCGGCGACGACAAGGACGCCGTCAAGGAGGCGCAGCGCAAGACCCTGGGCCGCAAGATCCAGGAACTCAAGATCGCGATCAAGCTGGACGAGGAACTGCCGAAGGACCAGATCCTCACCAACTACCTCAACATCACCTTCTACGGGAACGGCGCCTACGGCGTGGAGGCCGCCTCCCAGCGCTACTTCAGCAAGAGCAACAAGGACCTGACCGTCGCCGAGGCCGCCACCCTCGCCGGGTTGGTGCAGAACCCCTCCCAGTACGACCCGAAGCTGCACCCGGTGGCCGCGCAGAAGCGCCGGGACACCGTGATCGACAAGATGCTGGAGAACAAGCACATCACCGCCGACCAGGCGAAGGAGGCGAAGGCGGCCCCGCTGGGCCTCAAGTACAAGGACCCGCAGAACGGCTGCATCACCGCCAAGGCCGGCATGGGCTTCTTCTGCGACTACGTGCGCCACGTGGTCAAGCAGGATCCGGCCTTCGGCAAGACCGCCGAGGACCGGAAGAAGTTCTGGGACAAGGGCGGCCTGAACATCTACACCACGCTGGACCCGGACAAGCAGGCCGCCGCCCAGAACGCGGTGAGCAGCAACGTGAAGGTCACCGACACCGTCTCCGCTGCCGCCACCATGGTCGAGCCCGGGACGGGCAAGATCGTGGCGATGGCCCAGACCCGACCGTACGGCCTGGCGACCGAGAAGAACCAGACCGTCGTCAACCTCAACGTCGACTTCGCGATGGGCGGCGGCAACGGCTTCCAGCCCGGCTCCACGTTCAAGCCGATCGTCGCGGCCGCGGCCCTGGAGGCGGGCCTGCCGCCGACCCAGGAGTACTCGGCGCCGAACAAGCTCGAGTACCCGACGATGAAGACCTGCGAGGGGACGTGGCGCAACGACGGCCGTCCCAAGACGACGGTGCCCAACGAGTCCGCGAACGAGAAGGGCCCGTACCAGCTCAAGATGGCGATGGCCCTCTCGGTCAACACCTACTTCGTGCAGATGGAGCAGGACATCGGCCTCTGCGCCGTCAAGCAGATGGCCAACAAGTTCGGCATCACCGCCAAGGCCAGCGGCAAGCCGCTGGAGGAGGTCCCGGCGATGGCGCTGGGCGTCGAGGAGATGAGCCCGCTGACCATGGCGAACGTCTACGCGACCTTCGCCGCCCAGGGCACCCACTGCGACCCGGTCGCCATCACCAGGATCACCACCGTGGAGGGCAAGGACGTCCCCGCCCCGCCCGGCCGCTGCGAGAAGGTGTTCTCCGACTCGACGGCCCGGGCGATGAACACCGTCCTGAACGGGGTGACCGAGAACAAGGGCACCGGCGCCGCGCTCAACTTGAAGGACGGCCGGCAGATCGCGGGGAAGACCGGCACCTCGGACCACAAGAAGGCCGCCTGGTTCAACGGCTACACCCCGCAGCTGGCCACCGCGGTCTGGCTGGGCGGCCCGGCCGGCGGCGTCGAGATGCGCGACATCCGCATCAACGGGGACTACTACCCCGAGGTGTTCGGCGCCACCGGCCCCGGCCCGATCTGGCGGGACGCCATGGACCAGGCCCTGCGCGGCACGCCCAAGCAGTCCCTCGCGATGGCCGACATCCCCGACCCGGCCCCGCCGAAGCCCGACCCGAGCAGCTCCGGGACGGGCACGACCCCGCCGTCCGGCGCCGCGTCCGGCTCCCGGACCGGCGCCCCCTCCGACGACGACTGACTACTCACCGCACCCCCGCCCCGGCGGCCCCTCGCACCCCGAGGGGCCGCCGGCCCGTCAGTCCTCGTCGTCCGCGGCGCCCCCGACGACCGCCGCCGGAGCCGCCCCCGCAGCCCCCTGCTCCACCGCGACGTGCGAGTGCGGCCGGGAGCGGCAGACCCGCGGCGCCACGTCCTTCATCCCCAGCAGCCGGAAGTAGTTCTGCCCCAGCGCGATGTCCCGGAACGCCTCGTCGCCCAGCGCCCGGTTGATCCGGCTGGTGACCTCCAACTCCTGCTCGTAGACGGCGTAGTCCTTGTTCCGCGCGGCCACGAAGTCCGTCCCGGTGATCGCCCTGGTGGGGTGGCGGTCGAGGAAGGCCGCGTACTTCTCCCGCACGCCGGGCCGGCTGAAGTAGAGGTCCTCCAGGACGCGCCAGCTCAGGTCCACGGTCAGGTTCGGGTGTTCGTCGAGCATCCGGTCCAGGATGCGGATGTGCTCGTCGGGGTCCAGGTGGGCGAGTTCCTTCGAGAGGCCCATGTGCGCCCAGACGATCTTGTTGTCGGGGTACTGCGCGAGGATCTCCTCCATCAGGTGGAGGTACTCGGTGGGCTGCGCGTCGTTGCCGATGTCCGAGTGGAAGGTGATCGGGATCCCGCGTTCCCGGTACGCGTTCATGAACGGGGCCCACTTGGGGATGTCCTCGCTGGTGGCCGGTTCGGCGAGGTTCGGCAGGATGGCCTGCTTGATCACGTTGACCTCGCCGGCCCACCGGAACATCCCGGGGTACTCGCGGTCGAGCAGGGCGACCCCGGCGGGGACGGTCTCGGGGTGGTGCAGATCCATGAACGTCATGGAGAGGGTGAGGTTCGGGTCCTCGGGCCGGTTCTCCCGCAGGCTCTCCGCGTTGGCGAAGTCATTGCGCATCCCGGGCCGTACGGGGGTGCCGGGACAGTCGAGGTAGTACGTGCAGTCGGAGTCGGAGGGCAGCACCTGCCCGATGCCGAACATGTTGGCGTAGTGGACGCCGCTCTTCTGCAGGTACCCGGTGAGCTCCTCGAAGGGGATCGCCCGCCCGCCGAACGGCCGGAAGTGCAGGTGGCCGTCGACCACCGAGGTGTACGGCTGCTTGGCCCGGTCGTAACAGGACCGGGCGGCCGCCAGGGCGTCCCCCGCTCCGGCCGGCGAGACGACCACCGCCGCCGCGGCCACGCTGACCACGGCGGCGGTGAACCGCCTGCCGGTGCGACGCTTGCTCCTCATGTGCTGCCTCCACGTAGTGATGCGTGATGCCACACAGAAGAGTTAGCGGACGAACCGTCAGAAGCGGCCGTGCGCGCGGGTGTCGAATCCCCCCATCGCTCGAACGGCTCCAGGCCCCGCCTCAACTCCTCCGGTAGTACGCCTCGATCGGCACCCGCGCCTCCGCGAACAGCGCCGGCCCCTCCTGCGCCACCACCGGCCAGGCCCCCGACGCCGGATTGAGCGCGACCAACTGCTCGGTCGTGAGCGCGTACACGACCCGCCCGATCCCCGACCGGACCAGCGCCCCCGCGCACATCCCGCACGGCTGGCAGCTGGTGTACAGGGTGGTGCGGGCGGCCGCCTCCCCGTCCAGCTCCCGGGCCGCCCACCGGGCGAGCTTCAACTCCGGGTGCGCCGTGATGTCGTCGTCCCGCCGGACGGTGTTGTGCGCCTCGGCGAGCACCGTCCCGTCCGGCCCGGCCAGCAGCGAGCCGTACGGGGCGTCGCCCAACTCCACGGCCCGGGCCGCGATTTCGATCGCGCGCCGCAGCAGCGCCTCGTCGGCAGTCGTGATCACGCCGTCCTCCTCCATTCCTCGGCCACGGCCGTCAGGGCGCGCCACGCCGTCTCGGGGTGGCGGGTCTGCTCCGGGTCCGCATGGTACGGGTCCAACACCACGTCCTCCGCGCCGAGTTGGCGCAGTTCCCGCAGGTCGTCGACGACCTGCGCCAGGCTGCCGACCCCGGCGGGCCGGTCCGGGTCGTCGAGCGGCCCGTCGGTCAGCCGCAGTGCGATCCGCGGGGCGAAGCCCGGCAGCTCGTGGCGGGTCACCACCTCCCGCATCCGGGCCATCGGCAGCCGCAGCGGGTGCCAGGCGTCGCCGAACTCGGCGACCCGTCGGATCGCCGCCTCGCTGTGCCCGCCGACCCAGACCGGGGCGGCGGCGCCCTCCCCCTGCTCCGCCCAGGACTCCCGCACCGCCCGCAGGTACTCGTCCGTGAGCCGCCCCCGCGCCCCGAACGGCACCCCGAGCGCCTCGAACTCCTGCCGCGCCCAGCCGACCCCGACGCCGAGCACGAAGCGCCCGCCGCTGAGCCGGTGCAGGCTGGCGGCCATCCGGGCCACCAGCAGCGGGTGCCGGTACGGCATCACCAGGACGGTGGTGCCCAGCCGCATCCGCCCGTCGCTCACCCCCGCCAACCAGGACAGGGTGGCGAAGGGGTCGTAGAAGGGTTCCGGGTAGCGTTCGGCCACGTCCGCCGTCACGGCGACGTGGTCGGACACCATCAGCAGGTCGAACCCGAGCCCCTCCACCACCCGCGCCCAGTCGCGCAGCATGCCGGGGTCGGTCCCCGGCCCGAAGTTCGGTACGTTGACGCCTAGTTGCATGCCATGAGGCTATTCCCGGCCGCATCCGGCAGGGAACCCAATGATCACGGCAGAACTCGCCTCCGGCCGCGAATCCCCCGGTAGAATCGCGAAATGGCCGTGAACCTCGACGAAACCGACTGGGCGATCATCGACCAGCTCCAGCAGGAGGCCCGGATCTCGCTCAGCGAGCTGGGCCGCCGGGTCAACCTCAGCCCGTCCGCCACCACCGAGCGGGTGCGGAACCTGGAGTCGCTGGGCGTGATCACCGGCTACCACGCCACCGTCGACCTCTCCAAGGTCGGCTACCCGGTGCTCGCCGTGGTCCGCCTCAAGTACCCGGGCAACCGCCACCAGCCGCTGCACCACCTGCTCTCGGTGCGCCGCGAGATCCTGGAGTGCCTGCGCACCACCGGCGACGACTGCTACACCCTCAAGGTGGCCGCGACCTCCATGGAACACCTGGAGACCCTGATCGACTCGCTGGCCGGCTTCGGCTCCACCACGACCAGCGTCGTCTACAGCCAGACCCTCCCCCGCCGCGGCCCGGCCCGCCCCTGACCGCACCCGCACGGCCACCGGACCACAGGCGCCGGACCACGGCCACCCGGCCCACCGCGGCGGGCGCTACGCCTCCAGGTCCGCCAGGAAGTCCAGCGCCGCCGCCCAGGCCCGCTCGGCCGCCTCCGCGTCGTAGTCGTCCAGGTCCGGGTCGGTGAACTGGTGCCCGGCGCCCTGGTAGCGGTGCACCTCGACCTCCGCGCCCGCCCGCAGCATCCGCAGGTACCAGGCGTTCAGCCAGTCCTCCGGCTCGAACGGGTCCGGCTCCGCCATGTGCAGCTGGACGGGGACGGAGGTCACCGCGTCCTCGCGCAGGTCCGAGGTGCCGTGCAGGAGCAGCAGCCCGCGCGCCTTCTCGTCCGCCAGCGCCAGGTTCTGCGCGATCGCGCCGCCGAGCGCGATCCCGGCGTACACCAGTCCGCCCTCGGAGAGCGGGGCGGAGGCGGCGACCGCGCGCCGGAGCAGCTCGTCGCCGCCGCCGATCTCCTCCTGGTACGCCTGGGAGGCCTCGTTGTCGTCGAAGGTGCGCCCTTCGAACAGGTCCGGCGTGTGCACGGTGTGCCCGGCGGCGCGCAGCCGGTCGGCGGCGGCCCGTACGGCCGGGCTCAGGCCGTGGGCGGAGTGGAAGAGGACGATCTGGGCCACGGTTCGGGTCCTTCGACGAACGAGTGCAGGGATACCCACCCATGATCCCGCACCCGACGGCGAACCCCCCACCGCAGGCCCGCCGGGCGCGGGGTGACCGACCCGGCCTGACGGTCCGGGAGGCACTCCCGGGGGCACCCGATCCTCGGGAGGAAGCTTTGCAACAACATTCCATCCCGATGGTATGTATGGGCTGTCGCGACGAGGGAGGGCAGTGGCATGGCACAGCAGGAACGGGCGCGCCGCACCAGGGAGAAGGTCCTGACGGCGGCGGCCGAGATCTTCGCCGCCCAGGGCTACGAGAGCACCACGCTGAACACCGTGGCCGACCGCATCGGCATGACCAAGGGCGCGCTCTACGGCCACTTCCCCTCGAAGGCCTCGCTGGCCCGGGCCCTGATCCAGGAGTCCCGGAGCACCTGGGCGAGCCTGCGGACCGAGTACGACACCCCGGGCGCCGACCCCGCCGCGGCCCTCGAAGGCGTCATGGTCGCCCTGGCCGACCGGCTGCGCTCCGACCTTCGGCTGCGTGCCGCGCTCCGGCTCGCCGCGGACTGCCCGGACCTGGCGAACTCCCCCGACGACGTCCTCGCCGAGATGCACGTCTCACTGACCGACCTGGTCCGCCGGGCCCAGCGCGACAGCGGCTTCCCCACCCACTGTGCTTCTGTGGTGGCCGAGTTGCTGCTGACCGTGATCCGCGGACTGCTGAACACCCGTACGGGGGGCGCCGAAGGGGGCGCGCACGACACCCGCGCCCCCGGCGGGGACCCGCTGTGGCGCCTCCTCTTCGACGCCCTGTCCGGCTCCCCGTCCCCCGCCGGCGGCCCCTGCCCCGCCCTCCCCTGACCCCGACGCCCCGCTACGACACCACGTCCTTGCGGGCGAACCCCCGGAACGCCAACGCCAGCAGCACCACCGCGTACGACAGCGACAACGACACCCCCTGCACCATGCCGCCCCACTCCAACTGCGGCTGGAGGGCGTCCGCCCAGGCGTACTGCCAGTGCGCCGGCAGCCACTCCCGCAGGTCGCCCAGGGCCGTGACGGCGTCCAGCACCCCGGTGATGATCGACAGGAACACCGCCCCGCCGACCGCCCCCAGCGGCGCGTCCGTCGCCGTCGACAGCCAGAACGCCAGCGCCGCGATCACCAGCTCGCTCAGGAACACGAACGCCACCGCGATCGCGATCCGGGGCAGCGCCTCCCCGGCCGGCAGGCTGGCCCCGGCGGGCAGCTTGAGGTCCCCCCACCCGTACGCCACCGTGCCCACGACCAGTCCGATCGCGGGCAGCATCACGATCGCGACCGCCGAGAACGCCAGCCCGACCGCGAACTTGCGCACCAGCAGCCGCGCCCGCGGCACCGGCGCCGCCAGCAGGTAGCGCAGCGAGGACCAGCTGGCCTCGGAGGCCACGGTGTCCCCGCAGAACAGCGCGACGGGGATCACCAGCATGAAGCCGGTGCCGACGAACAGCATGGTGACGGCGAAGTTGGCGCCCGAGGCGGTCGCCAGGTCGATGAAGGTGGTCCGGTCGGGGCGCCCGGGGGTGCCGCCGAGCTGGAACGCCGCCAGGATGACGAACGGCATCGCCGCCAGCACCCCGCCGATCACCATCGTGCGGCGCCGCCGCAGCTGCCGCACCGCCTCGACCCGCAGCGGCAGGGTCCGGCTCGCCCGGTACCCCTGCGCGTGGTCCGTCGAGACGGCACCGCCCCCGGACGGGAGCCGATCCCTCGTACCGGCGCTCACGCCGCACCTCCGATCAACGACAGGAACGCGTCCTCCAGGCGCCGCTGCGGTCCGGCGCTCTCCACCGGCACCCCCAGCCGCACCAGCTCCGCCAGCAGCTCGCTCGCCGCGAGTCCGTCCAGCCGGACCAGCAGCCCGCCGTCGACGGCCTCCGCCGAGCCGACCCCGGCCAGCGCGCCGGCCTTCTCGACCACCGACTCCGGGTCGAACCCCGCGGCCACGCCGATCATCAGCAGCTCGCCCGCGCCGACGATCTCGCCGACCGGCCCGGCCGTGACCAGCCGCCCGCGGTCCATCACCACCAGGTCGGTGCAGCTCTGCTCGACCTCGGCCAGCAGGTGGCTGGACACGATGACGGTCCGGCCGGCGGCCGCGTACCGGATCATCACCTCGCGCATCTCGCGGATCTGCGGCGGGTCCAGCCCGTTGGTCGGCTCGTCCAGGATCAGCAGGTCCGGCATCCCGAGCATCGCCTGCGCGATGGCGAGCCGCTGGCGCATGCCCTGGGAGTACGTCCGCACCGCGCGGTCCAGCGCCTCGCCGAGCCCGGCGATGGCCAGCGCCTCGTCGAAGCGGGCGTCGGCCTCCGGGCGCCCGGTGGCCTGCCAGTACAGCCGCAGGTTGGCCCGCCCGGTGAGGTGCGGGAGGAAGCCCGCGCCCTCCACGAAGGCGCCGACCCGCGAGAGCACCGGCGCCCCGGGGCGGATCAGATGCCCGAAGACCCGGATCTCCCCGGCGTCGGGCCGGATCAGTCCCATCAGCATGCGCAGCGTGGTGGTCTTGCCGGCCCCGTTCGGGCCGAGCAGGCCGAGCACCTGGCCACGCTCCACCCGGAAGCCCAACTCCCGTACCGCATAACGGTCCTGGGAACCCTTGTAGCGCTTGCTCAGTCCGCTGATGCGCAGCGGCACCCCGGCCAGCTCCGGATCGAACTCCGGCCCCGACGACCCCGACCGCCCCGACCGCCCCGACGACCCCGACGACCCGCCGGCCACCGTGCGCCGACGCCGCCGCACCAGCGGCAGCAGCACCAGCCCGGCGGCCACCACCACGGCGACCACCGGCAGCATCCAGGTCCGCGCGGGCAGCGGCGCCGCCTCGGTGACCAGCTCCTCGACGGTCGGCGCGGCGAGCGCCCCGGCCACCGCCACCCGGTAGGTGGCCGGCTCGGCCGGCGAGGCGTACGCCAGGTCGGTGGACGCCAGCACCAGCCGCAGCCGGTGCCCGGCCGGGAAGTCGTGGTCCACCGAGGGCAACTGAACGGTCACCGTCCTCCCGCCGTCCGCGTCCGCGCCGGTCACCCGCAGCGGGGCCGCCAACTGTTGCGGCAGCACCGCCTTGCCGTCCGGCCCGACGTCGTACAGCTTGGCGAACAGCACCGCGTCCGGCCGGTCGGCCTTCACCCGCACCGGTACGGTCGGCTGCCCGGTCAGGTGCAGCGACTTCTCCAGCGGCGCGGATTCGAAGGCGGCGTTCTGCCCGGGGAAGTCGAGCGAGAGCCCGGCCCCGAGCGAGGCCGCCTGGCTCAGCGCGCCGATCCCCGGCAGCGTCGAGATCCCCGGCGGCGCCCCGCCGGGCGGATTGGCGACGGGCTTCTCCGTGCCAGTCAGCTCGACGGACCGGGTGCCCGTCCCGCCGAGCCCGGGGTACCGGTCGGCGTCGGCGCCGCGCAGCACGGCCTGGAAGCCGGTCGAGTCGACCCCGCCGGTCCGGGTCACCCGGAACTGCGGCCCGGTGTCGTTGCCGCGCCCCTTCAGGTAGTGGTCGAACCAGGCGGTGACCCGGTCGTCCACCCGGGCGCTGGTGTCCGTCCCGCCGTCGTGCCCGCCCGCGAACCAGTCCACCGAGACGGGCGCGCCGTTGGCCGCGACCGCCCGGGCGATCCGGTCGCCCTGGTCGAGCGGGAACAGCGAGTCCTGCTGGCCCTGCACCACCAGGGTGGGGGCCTTGAGCTGCGCCGCCACCGAGGACGGGCTGGACCTGTCCAGCAGCGCGACGGCCTCCGGATCGGCGTGCCCGGCGGTCGCCACCCGGTCGTACATCTGGCAGAGCGAGTCCAGGAACCGCCCGCAGCCGACCTGCCCGTCCGCCGCCGCATCCGCCGCAGCCCCGCTCCCGGCAGTGGCCCCACTGCGCGGCGCACCGCCCGAGGGCCCGAGGTCCCCGGCCGAGCCGGTGGTGAAGAAGATCCCGGCCCACAGCTTCTTGAACACGCCGTCCGCCGCACCCGAGCCCTGCACCCCCTGGGGGAACAGCGCGTCGGCCAGGTTCCACCAGGTGATCTGGGTGGCCACCGCGTCGATCCGGTGGTCGTAGGCCGAGGCCAGCAGCGAGATCGCCCCGCCGTACGAGGCCCCGGTGATCCCGACCCGGGGGTCGCCGGGCCCGTCCAGCTGCACCTCGGGCCGCTGGGCTAGCCAGTCCACCAGGTGCTTGACGTCCTCGACCTCCCGGTCGGGCGCGTTCAGTCCGATCTTCCCGCCGGAGTGCCCGAAGCCGCGCGCGGACCAGGTCAGCACCGCGTAGCCCTGCCGGGCCAGCTGCTGGGCGCGGTCCCGTTCGCCCTCCTTGGAGCCGCCGAAGCCGTGCGCGAGCAGGACGGCGGGGCGCGGGGAGGTGCCGGTGGTGAAGAAGGAGGTGTCCACCTGGACCTGCTGGGTGCTGCCGGGCGTCTCCGGCATGCTGAGGAAACGATCCTCTTGACGGACCGACTGCTCGCCGCCGGACGCCACCGCCGCCGTGCTCACCCCGGCGACCGCCACCAGGGCCACCGCCCCGGCGAGCAGCTTGCGCCGCACCGACGTTCCCCGTCCGCGCCATCGACGCCATGCCCCACCGAGCTCCATGGGGGCTGATCGTATCCGCCGCCGGGGTAGGCGTCCGATAAAGCCGCCACCCCTTTTCGTCCGGTTCCGCCCGTTGAAGGCCGGTATCGTACGGCTCACCCGCCTCTCCCCCACCGAGAAGGTCCCCGTGCTCTGGCCGCTGATCACCCTGCTCGCCACCGTCGCCGCCACCCTCGCGGTGGGCTGGACCGTCGACCAGGCCCTCCAGCGGATCAGCGCAGGCCATCCGGAGGCCCCGGTCTGGGCACTGCTCCGCCGCTGCCGGATCCCGCTCCAACTCGCCGTCGCCTCAGCGCTGTTGCTCGCCGCCAACCCGCTAAAACGGATCTTCCACCTGACCGAGGACGAGGGCGCCCACCATCTGCTCCTGCTGCTCCTGATGGCCTCCCTCGGCTGGCTCGCCGTCCGCGTGGCGGCCGCCGTCCTGGAGGCGCTGCTCCGCCGGTACGAGTCGGTCTCCGACGACCCGGCCCGGGTGCAGCGGGTGCGCACCCAGGTCGGCATGCTGCGCCGGGTGGTCAGCGCGGTGATCGTCGTGGTCACCCTCGCCGTGATGCTGCTGACCTTCTCCGCGATGCGCACCGTCGGCGCCAGCCTGCTCGCCTCGGCCGGCCTGATCGGCATCGTGGCCGGCATCGCCGCCCAGAGCACCCTGGGCAACTTCTTCGCCGGCCTGCAGATCGCCTTCGGCGACACCGTCCGGATCGGCGACACCGTGGTGGTGGACGGCCAGCAGGGCACCGTCGAGGAGATCACCCTCTCCTACCTGGTGGTCCGGCTCTGGGACTACCGCCGACTGGTCGTCCCGGTCTCCTACTTCGTCAACAAGCCCTTCGAGAACTGGACCCGCCGCGACCCCGGCCTGCTCGCCGCCGTCCTGCTCCACCTCGACCACACCACCCGGGTCGACGAGCTCCGCACCACCCTGCACACCCTGCTGGAACGACACCCCCGCTGGGACGGCGAGGAATGGGCCCTCGACGTCACCGACACCACCCCCAGCACCATCCTCGTCCGCGCCACCATGACCGCCCGCACCCCCGACGACGCCGCCCGACTCCGCTTCGACATCCGCGAACAACTCATCGCCCACCTGCGCGACGAACACCCCCACGCCCTGCCCCGCCTCCGCACCACCCCCGACTGACCCGCGCGCCCGCCCCCACCCGCACGAAAAATCCCCGCGCCCCGAAAGGGGGCGCGGGGATCTGCGCGAACCACCGCCAGGGCACGTCCGTACCGCCGGGCCGCGAAGACGGGCCCTAGATCACCTTCGTCATCGTCCGGTGCGGGATCCCGGCGTCCTCGTACACCGGCCCCTCCGCCGCATACCCCAGCCGCTCGTAGAACCCGAGCGCCTGCACCTGCGCGTGCAGCTCGACCTCGACGGCCCCGCGCTCGCGCCCGGCCGCCTCGATCGCCCGGACGAGGTCCGCCCCGAGCCCCGTCCCCCGGGCCGCCGCCACCACCGCGAGCCGCCCGAGCAGCACCCGGCCCTCGACACCCCCGGTCAGCTCCAGCGCCTCGTCACCGAAGATCAGCCGCCCGGTCCCGAGCCCGGCCCCGTCCGCACCCACGGCCAGCACGTGCACCGAGGTCGCGTCGTACGCGTCGTACTCCAGCTCCTCCGGCACGTTCTGCTCGACCACGAACACCTCGCGCCGGATCGCCCGGACCAGCTCCAGGTCCGCCTCGCCCTCGGCGACCCGGACCCGCACCGAGACGGTCATGTCAGCTCTCCGCCGCGATGATGTCCAGCGCCTTCTGCAGGTCGGCCGGGTACTCGCTGCTGAACTCGACCCACTGCCCGTCCGACGGGTGCTCGAAGCCGAGCGAGACGGCGTGCAGCCACTGCCGGGTCAGCCCCAGCCGCTTGGCCAGCGTCGGGTCGGCGCCGTACGTCAGGTCGCCGACGCAGGGGTGGCGCAGCGCCGACATGTGGACGCGGATCTGGTGGGTGCGGCCGGTCTCCAGCTTGATCGCCATCAGGGAGGCCGCCCGGTACGCCTCGATCAGGTCGTAGTGGGTGACGGACGGCTTGCCGTCGCGCGTCACCGCCCACTTCCAGTCCGAGCTGGGGTGGCGCCCGATCGGCGCGTCGACGGTGCCGCTCAGCGGGTCCGGGTGGCCCTGGACCAGCGTGTGGTAGCGCTTGTCGGTGATCCGGTCGTGGAACTGCCGCTTGAGGTCGGTGTAGGCCCGCTCGGACTTGGCGACGACCATCAGGCCCGAGGTGCCGACGTCCAGCCGGTGCACGACGCCCTGGCGCTCGGCGGCGCCGGAGGTGGAGATCCGGTAGCCGGCCGCGGCGAGTCCGCCGATGACGGTGGGGCCGGTCCAGCCGGGGCTCGGGTGCGCGGCGACGCCGACCGGCTTGTCGATCAGCACGATGTCGTCGTCGTCGTGGACGATCCGCATGCCCTCGACCGCCTCGGCCACGATCTGCACCGGGGCGGCGGGGGCGGGGATCTCGACCTCCAGCCAGGAACCGGCGGTCACCCGGTCCGACTTGCCGGCCACGGCGCCGTCGAGCGTCACCTTGCCGTCGGCGGCCAGTTCGGCGGCCTTGGTCCGGGAGAAGCCGAACATCCGGGCGAGGGCGGCGTCGAGGCGCTCGCCCTCCAGGCCGTCGGGAACGGGGAGGCTGCGGATCTGCGCTGCGGTACTCACCCGTACGAGTATGCCGGAAACCCGCCGCGCCCCTTCCCCCTCGCTGCTCCGGCCGGCGGCCGGAGGGCTACTTCCCGCTCTTCTCCGGCTGCTGGTGGACGGTCCCGTCCGGGTTGCTGCCGCGGAAGGAGAGCAGCACCACGAGGATGCCGCCGCAGACGATCGCCGAGTCGGCGAGGTTGAAGACCGCGAAGTGCTGGACCGAGATGAAGTCCACGACGTGGCCGCGGAAGACGCCCGGCGCGCGGAACAGCCGGTCGGTGAGGTTGCCGAGGGCGCCGCCGAGCAGCATCCCGAGCGCGATCGCCCACGGGAGGCTGTACAGCCGGCGGGCGATCCGCCAGATCACCACGATGACGGCGGAGGCGATCATGGTGAAGACCACGGTCAGCGCCTGGCCCATGCCGAAGGCGGCACCGGAGTTGCGGATCACCTGGAGGGTGACGACGTCGCCGATCACCTTGATCCCCGCGTGGTTCTCCAGCTTGGCGACGACCAGCAGCTTGCTGGCCAGGTCGATCAGGAAGGCCAGGACGGCGACGACCAGCAGCACCCCGACCCGGCGCGGGCCCTTGGGCTTCTCCACCGCCGTGGCACCGGCGGCGACCGCCCCGTCAGCCGCGGGGCCCGACTCGCCGCCCGCGGGAGCCGCCCCGCCGTCCGCGGGCCCGGTGGACTCGGCCACGGCCACCTCCACGCCATCGGCGGGGTTCGGGACGGCGTCGTCCCGGGTCTGGGGGGAACCTTGCGTACTGATGATCCGCTCCGCTGCCGATGTGAGCCGATGAGGGCCTGAACGCGTCCGTACCGACGGGTCAGGCGAGGTTACGGGGTCGAGCGTACGGCAAGCCCGACCCCCCGCGTCGCCCCGGTCGCCCGGCCCGCCGGTCCGGTCGGCGGGCTTCCTCAGCGGCGTTCCTGCTTGGCCTTGCACTGCACGCAGAGCGTCGCCCGGGGGAAGGCCTGCATCCGGGCCTTGCCGATGGCCTGCCCGCAGGACTCGCAGGTGCCGAAACCGACGCCCTCCAGCCGCTCCAGCGCGCGCTCGGTCTGGGCGAGGCTGTCCCGCGCGTTGTTGGCGAGCGCCAGCTCGCTCTCCCGCGAGATGTTCTTCGTACCGGCGTCCACCTGGTCGTCGCCGGCTCCGTCGTTGGAGTCGCGCATCAGCCCGGAGATCGCCGCCTCGGCGGCGTCGATCTCGCCGCGCAGCCGCTCCAGGTCGCTGATCAGCTCGTCGTGCAGCTCGTGGACCTCCTCGGAGGTCCACGGGTCCTCGCCGGGCCGGACGGGCAGCGTGGCCGGGTCGACCGACTCCGCGCCGCGCGGCACGGTGACGGTGTCGGTGCTGGTGTTCTGAGGTGCGGTAGTGGTCACGGTCCCCTCCCCTGGATCGGCCGCCACGGCCTTGCGTGCCCGCTTGGTGGCGGTACCCGCGCCGGTTGCCTTCTCAGCCATGGCTTCGACCCCATCTACGAACGAACCGAGCCGCCGGTTCCCGGCGGCCTCCAGTGCCGGAACGATAATCCCGATCAAAACCGGTCACAACATGACATACCGGCGCCTCAGGATGATCCCACCCAGGCAGCCGCCCCAGCCGCCACGCCCCGCGCGCTGACAGACTTGTGCCCACCCCGCCCCCGCCTAACCGCCCCCGCCGACCGGCCCGGACGGGCCCCCGGAACCCACTCCCCCGAATCCCTTTGGACAAACCGTCTCGCCCGGCCGATACACTGGCCCTGCAAGGCGCAGATGGGACGAGTACCGACGTACGCAGCCACCAGCGACCCGGGGACGGTGCGAGCCCGGGGGTGTGCACGGCGGGAAGATCACCCCGGAGCCGCCGGAAGAACGGCCGCCACCACGGCGGCCCACTAGACCCGGCAGCAACCCAAACAAGAGGGCCGCACCGCACCACCGCGGCCAAGGAGGGTGGTACCGCGGGTCGGCGAAGGCCGCCTCGTCCCTCCGGAGGATTCAGTCCCAGCATCCGCCGGAGGTAGACACCCGCGATGAACACCTACAACCCCGTCCCCGCCCAGGTCGATCTCCCCGCCCTCGAGCACCGGATCCTCTCGTTCTGGCAGGACAACAAGGTCTTCCAGCGCAGCCTGGAGCAGTCCGAGGGCCGCCCCGAGTGGGTGTTCTACGAGGGTCCGCCGACCGCCAACGGCATGCCCGGGGCCCACCACATCGAGGCCCGCGTCTTCAAGGACGTCTTCCCCCGGTACCGGACCATGAAGGGCTACCACGTCGCCCGCAAGGCCGGCTGGGACTGCCACGGCCTCCCGGTCGAGCTGGCCGTCGAGAAGGAGCTCGGCTTCTCCGGCAAGCAGGACATCGAGGCCTACGGCATCGCCGAGTTCAACGCCAAGTGCCGCGACTCGGTGACCCGCCACACCGACGCCTTCGCCGAGCTGACCACCCGCATGGGGTACTGGGTCGACCTCGACGAGGCCTACCGGACGATGGACCCCTCCTACGTCCAGTCCGTCTGGTGGTCGCTCCAGCAGATCTTCGACAAGGGCCTGCTGGTCCAGGACCACCGGGTCGCCCCCTGGTGCCCGCGCTGCGGCACCGGCCTGTCCGACCACGAGCTGGCCCAGGGCTACGAGACCGTGGTCGACCCCTCGGTGTTCGTCCGCTTCCCGCTGACCAGCGGCCCGCTGGCCGGCCGGGCCGCCCTGCTGGTCTGGACCACCACCCCGTGGACCCTGGTCTCCAACACCGCCGCCGCCGTCCACCCGGAGGTCACCTACGTGGTGGCCACCGACGGCACCGAGCAGCTGGTCGTCGCCGAGCCGCTGCTCGCCAAGGCCCTCGGCGAGGGCTGGGAGGCCACCGGCGAGTCCTTCACCGGTGCCGAGATGGAGCGCTGGGCCTACCGCCGCCCCTTCGACCTGGTCGAGATCGAGGACGCCCACTACGTCCTCAACGCCGACTACGTCACCACCGAGGACGGCACCGGCATCGTCCACCAGTCCCCCGCCTTCGGCGCGGACGACCTCGCGACCTGCCGCAAGTACGGCCTGCCGGTGGTCAACCCGGTGCTGGCCGACGGCACCTTCTCCCCCGAGGTCCCGCTGGTCGGCGGCCAGTTCTTCAAGAAGGCCGACGAGGCCCTGGTCGCGGACCTCAAGGAGCGCGGCCTGCTCTTCCGCCACCTGCCGTACGAGCACAGCTACCCGCACTGCTGGCGCTGCCACACCGCACTGCTCTACTACGCGCAGCCGTCCTGGTACATCCGGACCACCGCCGTCAAGGACGCGCTGATCCGCGAGAACGAGGCCACCAACTGGTTCCCGGAGACGGTCAAGCACGGCCGCTTCGGCGACTGGCTGAACAACAACATCGACTGGGCGCTCAGCCGCAACCGCTACTGGGGCACCCCGCTGCCGATCTGGCGCTGCGAGGAGAACCACCTCACCTGCGTCGGCTCGCTGGCCGAACTGTCCGAGCTCACCGGCACCGACCAGAGCGGCCTCGACCCGCACCGCCCGTACATCGACGCGGTCACCTTCGCCTGCCGCGACTGCGGCGGCACCGCCACCCGCGTGCCCGAGGTCATCGACGCCTGGTACGACTCGGGCTCGATGCCCTTCGCCCAGTACGGCTACCCGTACCAGAACAAGGAGCTGTTCGAGAAGCGCTACCCGGCGCAGTTCATCTCCGAGGCGATCGACCAGACCCGCGGCTGGTTCTACACGCTGATGGCCGTCGGCACCCTGGTGTTCGACAAGAACAGCTACGAGAACGTCGTCTGCCTGGGCCACATCCTGGCCGAGGACGGCCGCAAGATGTCCAAGCACCTGGGCAACATCCTGCAGCCGATCCCGCTGATGGACCAGCACGGCGCCGACGCCGTCCGCTGGTTCATGGCGGCCGGCGGCTCGCCCTGGTCGGCCCGCCGGGTCGGCCACGGCACCATCCAGGAGGTGGTCCGCAAGACCCTCCTCACCTACTGGAACACCGTCGCCTTCCAGGCCCTGTACGCCCGCACCTCGAACTGGGCGCCCTCCGCGGCCGACCCGGCCCCGGCCGACCGCCCGCAGCTGGACCGCTGGGTGCTCTCCGAGCTGAACACCCTGGTCCGCGAGGTCGACGCGGCCTTCGAGGCCTACGACACCCAGCGCGCCGGCAAGCTGCTCTCCGGCTTCGTCGACGACCTCTCCAACTGGTACGTCCGCCGCGGCCGCCGCCGCTTCTGGCAGGGCGACGCCGCCGCGCTCGCCACCCTGCACGAGGCGCTGGAGACCGTCACCCGCCTGATGGCCCCGCTCACCCCGTTCATCACCGAGCAGGTCTGGCAGGACCTCGTCGTCCCCACCGACCCCCAGGCCCCGGCCTCCGTCCACCTGGCCACCTGGCCCGAGGCCGACGAGACCCTGATCGACGCCGACCTCTCCCGCCACATGGCCCTGGTCCGCCGCCTGGTCGAACTCGGCCGGGCCACCCGCGCCGAGTCCGGCGTGAAGACCCGTCAGCCGCTCTCCCGCGCGCTGATCGCCGCCCAGGGCTGGGAGGAGCTGCCCGCCGACCTGCGCGCGCAGATCGCCGAGGAGCTCAACGTCGCCACCCTCGAATCCCTCGCCGAGGTCGGCGGCTCGCTCGTCGACACCACCGCCAAGGCCAACTTCCGCGCCCTCGGCAAGCGTTTCGGCAAGGGCGTGCAGGACGTCGCCAAGGCGGTCGCCGCCACCGACGCCGCCCGCCTCGCCGCCGAACTGCGCGCCACCGGCGAAACCCGCGTCGACCTGAACGGTGAACCGATCACCCTCTCCCCCGACGAGGTCATCATCACCGAAACCCCCCGCGAGGGCTGGGCCGTCGCCAACGAGTCCGGCGCCACCGTCGCCCTCGACCTGGCCATCACCCCCGAACTCAAGCGCCTCGGCATCGCCCGCGACGCCATCCGCCAGATCCAGGAGGCCCGCAAGAACTCCGGCCTGGACGTCGCCGACCGCATCGTCCTCCGCTGGCGCGCCACCTCCGAGGAGACCGCCGAGGCCATCGCCGAACACGGCCCCCTCGTCGCCGACGAGGTCCTCGCCACCGACTTCGCCGCCGGCGCAGCCGACTGGACCTCCGACACCTTCACCGACGACTCCCTCGGCCTCGCCTTCCAACTCCGCAAGGCCTGACCACCCCCACCGAAGCCGCCGCACCCCACCCGGAGTGCGGCGGCTTCGCCATACCCCCACCCCCCACCAACCCACCTCCCCACCCACCTCCCCACTCACCTCCCCACCCACCTCCCCCCACCACCCGACCAAGGCGAGAGGGACGCGCTGCGGGAGGGGGCGGTGGAGGGGGTGGGTGCGGAGAGCGGCGTAACGGGTGATTTTCAGA
>NZ_JBHWIV010000083.1:0-39220 GCF_042731675.1 Kitasatospora sp. NPDC059827
CAATCCGGTTTGGCTGGGTGTGTGTTGGGTTGTTTTTTTTTTAAACCAGACTGCTGTCGGGGCCCCGCGGGGGGGCCGGGTCGCCCACGGGGCCGCCGGGGCGCGCGAACGGATCCGTCGGGGCCGCTACTCCTCGACCCGGACCTTGTCGGCCTGCAAGCCCTTCTGGCCCTGGACGGCCTCGAAGGAGACCTTCTGGCCCTCCACCAGGGACTTGAAGCCGGTCGACTCGATCGCCCGGAAATGCACGAACAGGTCGGGGCCGGACTCCGGGCTGATGAACCCGTAGCCCTTCTCGTCGTTGAACCACTTCACGGTGCCGTTCTGGCGCTCGGCCATGCCTACTCCTCGGGGTCGGGGCGCGGTGCCGTCGCGTGATCCTCTCACGGAGGGCGTGTGAGTCGACACGAAGAGTAGTCGAGCCGCCCTAGGCGTGCCGGGGCCGGAGTGCCGCCGAGGCGGCGACGAGGAGGTCGCGGAGGGCGGTGGCGGCGGGGGAGGGCGTGGCGGGCGTGAGGACGACCTGGTCGGCGGTGGTCGAGGGGCCGGTGAGGGGGATGACGTGCAGCCCCGGAGGCCGGTGGTCGAGGGCGGACTCGACGGTGATTCCGATGCCGGTGCCCGCGGCGACGTGGGCGGCGATGGCGTGGACGCTGTCGGCGGTGCGGATGATGCGCAGGTCGGCTCCGCCGATCCGGAAGGCGGTGAGGAGGCGGTCGCAGAGGCCGCTGTTGATCTGGTGGGGCCAGGTGAGCAGGCCGGTGGTGGAGAGTTCGGCGGTGCTCAACTCGGCGTGCCCGGCCAGAGGATGGGCCTCCGGGACGAGGGCCATGAAGCGCTCGGTGGAGAGCGCCCGGGCCCGTACGCCGGTGATGCCGCCGGTGGCCCAGCCGATGCCCAGGCCGATGGTCTCCGCGCGGAGGGCGGCGACCAGGGCGGTGGTCGGCATGGCCTCCGGCACGATCGTCACGTCGGGGAAGCGCTCGCGCAGTTGCGGGAGGCAGCGCAGCAGCAGCTGGTGGCCGGTGTACTCGGCATGGCCGACGACGAGGGTGGTCCCGGTCCGCTCACCGGCGGCGAGCGCGCGGCCGCGCTGCTGGAACCCGCGCAGCTGGGCGAGGGTGGCATGGGCGTCGGGGAGCAGGGCCGTGCCGAGCTCGGTGAGGGAGACCCGGCGGCTGGTGCGGTCGAACAGTCGGCCGCCGAGGGTGTGCTCCAGGCGCCGGACGGCGTCGCTGACGGTGGGCTGCCCGCGGTGGAGACGGGCGGCGGCGCGGCCGAAGTGCAGCTCCTCGGCGACCGCGACGAATGCTTCCAGTTCGATCCTGTCCACCGTCCCACGGTAGCGCGACCGGCCCGGCGATCGATCGGTGCCACCGATCGCTGCACGCCGGAGTTCGGCGTTGATGCCGGACCGCGCACGGGCTGAGATGGGAGGACAGGCAGCGCAGTCGATCGACGAGAACGGTGAAGAGACATGGCAGTCAACGGTGTTGAGTCCGGCCGGGCAGTGCCGGCGGTCACGGTCGGCGTGGTGTTCCACTCGGTGCACGGCCACACCCGGGTGCTGGCCGAGCACCTCGCCGCCGGCGCCCGGCGGGTGCCGGGCGCGGAGGTGCACCTGGTCGAGATCCGGGCCGAGGACGTCAACGCGGGCCGCTGGCACGACCCGGAGGTGCTGGCCCTGCTGGACCGCTCCGACGCGATCGTGTTCGGCAGCCCGACGCTGATGGGCAGCGTGTCGGCGGTGTTCAAGGCGTTCATGGAGGCCGCGTTCACGCCGTTCGTCACCCAGAGCTGGAAGGACAAGCTGGCCGGCGGGTTCACCATGTCGGCTTCGCAGAGCGGCGACAAGCTCGCCGTACTGGAGCAACTGGCCATCTTCGGTGCGCAGTTGGGCATGCAGTGGATCGGCGTCGGCGACATGCCGGGCAACAACTGGAGCGGCGGCAGCCGGGACGACGTCAACCGGCTGGGCTCCTGGCTGGGGCTGATGAGCCAGAGCAACGCCGACCAGGGGCCGGAGCACGCCGGGTCGCGCGGGGACCTGGCCACCGCGGAACGGTACGGCGAGCGGATCGCCCGACTGGCCCAGCGCTGGGTGAACGCCGTGCCGTACGAGACGACGCGGATGACGGAGCACGAGGCCCGTGCGCTGTCCGCGATCCTGCGGGAGGTGGGGGTGGAGGTGCCGGGTGTGCCAGGTGCGTCGGGTGTGCCGGCGGCGGGCTGAGGGGGTGGGCTGAGGGGGCTGGAGGCTGGGCGGCTGTTGGGCTCCCGGCGGTGGATCCGATACGGTTGCATCGGAATGCCCCGGGGCGGAGCCCGGAGGCGGGTGGGATCGGGCGGAGTCGGAAGGTGCGTGGCGGATGCCCAAGCAGGTCGACCACGAGGAGCGGCGCCGACGGATCGCCGACGCCGTCTGCGCGCTGATCGACGCCCAGGGCCTGGAAGGCGCGACCCTGCGGGACGTCGCCACCCGCGCCGACGTCTCCATGGGCGCCGTCCAGCGCTGCTTCCGCAACAAGGAGGAGATGCTGCGGTTCGCCCTCGGCCACATCGGCGCACGCGTCACCGAACGGGCCCGGGGCCGACTCGTCGCCGGCCCCGCCCAGTCCGCCGCCAGCACGGTCGGCCACGTCGTCGGTGAAGTCGCGCTGCTGCGCGAGGAACACCGCGCCGAGGCCCGGATCTGGCTCGCCTTCCTCGCCGCGGCCGCCGTCAACCCCGCCCTGGCCGCCGACCTGCGGGCCGGCTACACCGACCTGGAGGGGCTGCTCGCCCGGCTCGTCGCCGAGGCCGCCCCCACCCTCGACCCCCGGCGCGAAGCCCGTACGCTGCTCGCCCTCGCCGACGGGCTCACCGGACACGTCCTCATCGGCCACCGGACCACGGCCGAGGCCGAGGAGCTGCTGCACGCCCACCTCGCGGGGTTGTGGCGGGAGCGTTAGGCGTCTCCGTCCGGTATCTCCGCCGGGTGTCCCTACCTGGTGTCCCTGCCCGGTGTCCCTGCCTGGTATCTCCGTTGCGGGGGTGGGGCTTTGCGGCGAGGATCCTGTTCGTGCCCGACTCCTGGTCCGAACTGACGCCCTATCCGAAGATCCCCGCGAAGGGGCGCCCCGACGCGCCCGGCAGCCGGGAGTGGACGGCGGCGGAGAAGGTCCACGGCGCGCACTTCGCCGTGGTCTGCGAGGGCGACGCCGTACGGGCCGCCAAGCGGCGCGACCTGCTCGGGGGCGAGGACCTCGACGCCTTCTTCGGCGTCAGCCGGATCTGGCCCCGACTGCGCGTCGCGGCGGGCCGGTTCGCGGCGGCGGTGCGGGCCGGCCGGGGCGGCGACGCCGTCGTCACCGTGTATGGGGAACTGGCCGGCGGCCGCTACCCCCACCCAGGAGTGCCCGCCGCCCCCGGGGTCGAACCCGTGCAGACGGGCGTCTGGTACGACCCCGGACTGCGCTGGCTGCCCTTCGACGCCACGGTGGAGACCGCCGACGGCCGCTACTGGCTCGCCGACCGCGAACTCCGCTCCGCCGCCGATGCCGCCGGGCTGAGCTGCGTCCCCCTGCTCGCCCGTGGCCCGCTGAACACCCTCCAGGACCTGCCCGCCGCCTTCCCCAGCCGGGTGCCGGCCCTGTTCGGACTGCCCGAACTCGACGACAACCTCGCCGAGGGCTACGTCCTCAAGCCCGCGGGCGAATGGCGCGAGTCCGGAGCGGCCCGCCCGGTGCTCAAGGTCAAGCAGAAAGCCTTCGCCGAGGACGGGCGCTACGACGGCGCCCGCCCCTACCTCCCCCCGCCCGAGGGCGCCGCCGGCGTCCCCGCCTGGCTGCTGGTCCAGGCCTCCGCCCTGCTCACCCCCGCCCGCGCGGCCGCCGCCGTCAGCAAGCTGGGCCCGCGCACGGCCCCGGACGCGGTCGCGGCCGAGATCGCCCAGGACGTCACCGACGAACTCGCCGAAGCCCTCGGCGGCTTGGAGCCGACCACCGCGTCGGCACTGCGCGACGTCCTCAGGCCCGCCGCCGATGCCCTGGTCCTCTTCGACGCCCAGGGGCGGGCACGGGGGCGGGGCCGGGGGCGGTCCTGAACGTACGTCCGTGTGATGCGCGGATGGGACGGACGTCCGTTTCGGACGCGCTATGGGACGGACGTCCGTCCCAGGCGCCCGCTGGGACGTACGTCCGTGTCAGACGGCCAGCCGGAACGGTGCGTCCGTCCTGGACATCCAGTGGGACGGACGTCCGTCCCAGGCGCCCGCCAGGACGTACGTCCGTATCAGACGGCCACGCCGGACGCCCGTGTGAAACGCACGTCCGTGTGCCCGCCCGCCCCCGGGGCGCGCGCCGTCCGCTGAGCGCCGGTTCGCCCCCGCGCGAGGGGTTCTCGGGAACGGGCTCTTATTGTACTGTCCGTCTAATAAGGCGGGTGAGCGGGAACCCGCAGGGGCAGGCACCAGGAGGCAGCCATGGCTCTCACCCGGCAGACGCCGGCGGACCGGAACGGCCACGGGGCGGCGGAACACGGCCACACGGCGGCCGACGACGACGTCTCGAAGCGGCTGCTGGAGTCGGCCGCCACCCTCTCCTACGACCCGATGACCGAGATCGACTGGGACGCGCCCCTCCCTGAGGAGCATTACGGCCTCAACCCCGAGTGGAGCACCCTCTACGGCACCCGGCTGTGGGACGAGATGACCGAGCAGCAGCGGGTCGCGCTCACCCGGCACGAGGTCTGCTCGATCATGAACACCGGCATCTGGTTCGAGATGATCCTCCAGCAGATGGTGCTGCGCGACCAGTACCTCAAGAACCCCGCCAACGCCGAGTTCCAGTTCGCGCTCACCGAGATCGCCGACGAGTGCCGCCACTCCATCATGTTCGCCCGCGCCTGCCAGAAGATGGGCGTCCCCGCCTACCGGCCCAACAAGGTGATCGCCCAGGCCGGGCGCGCCTTCAAGGCCCTCGCCAAGGGCGAACTCGCCTACGGCGGCATCCTGGTGGCCGAGGAGGTGCTGGACGTCATGCAGCGCGACTGGATGCGCGGTGAGAACGTCCTGGAGATCGTCCGCGGCAGCTCCCGGATCCACGTGGTCGAGGAGTCGCGGCACATGAAGTTCGCCCGGCAGGAGATCCGCGAACGGGTGCGCCACGCGGGCCCGGCCCGGCGCCGCGCCTCGGCCACCGGCATCGCGATCGGCGCGTACGTCATCGTCAGCAGCATGGTCCACCCGGGCGTCTACAGGGCCGTCGGGCTGGACGTCGCCCGCGCCCTCGACGAGGTGAAGGGCAACGAGCACCGCAAGGCGATGATGCGCAACAGCTCCCGGCACCTGATGGCCTTCCTCGCCGAGACCGGGCTGATCACCAGCCGTTCGGCGGCGATCTACCGCCGCGTGCACATGCTCTGACGATCCGTCATCCACAGCGAGGACCCACCCCGGCCATGGCCTACGCGATCACCCGGACCTGCTGCAACGACGCCTCGTGCGTGTCCGTCTGCCCGGTCAACTGCATCCACCCGACCCCGGAGGAGCCGGAGTTCGGCACCACCGACATGCTCTACATCGACCCGCAGGCGTGCATCGACTGCGGGGCCTGCGCGGACGCCTGCCCGGTCGACGCGGTGTACCCGGTCGACCGGCTGCGCGGGCCGGACGTCGTCTTCGGCGACCTCAACCGCGACTGGTACCGCGACCACCCCAACGACCACGCCTGGGGCGCGCCCGGATTCCCGCGCAGCCTGCCGGGCGAACTCGGCACCCTGCGGATCGCCGTGGTCGGCACCGGTCCCTCGGCCGGGTACACCGCCCAGGAACTGCTGCGCTGCACCAGCGCCGAACTGACCATGATCGACCGGCTGCCGGTCACCGGCGGCCTGCTGCGGCACGGCGTCGCCCCCGACCACCAGTCCACCAAGCGGATCGCGGAGAGCTTCGCGAGCGTCTTCCACGACCCCCGGCTGCGGGTGCACCTCAACCTGGAGGTCGGCACCGACGTCACCCACGAGGAACTCGCCGCGCACCACCACGCGGTGGTGTACGCGGTGGGCGCGGCCGCCGACCGGAGGCTCGGCGTGCCCGGTGAGGACCTGCCCGGCAGCCTGCCCGCGACCTCCTTCGTCGGCTGGTACAACGCCGACCCGACGGTGCCCGCCGACGCGGTCGAGCTGTCCGCCGAGCGGGTCGTGGTGGTCGGCAACGGCAACGTCGCGGTGGACATCGCCCGCATCCTGCTCACCGACCCCGACCGGCTCGCCGTCACCGACATCGCCGACCACGCCCTGGCCGCGCTGCGCCGCAGCCGGGTCCGGGAGGTGGTGCTGCTGGCCCGGCGCGGGCCCGAGCAGGCGGCCTGGACGGCGCCGGAGTTCCTGGCGCTGCGCCGGCTGCCCGGTGTCGAGTTGGTGGTCGAGGACCACCCGCAGGTGCGGGTGGCGATCGAGGCGGCCGCGCCGGACTCGCGGGCCGCGCTGCTGGCCGGCCTGCCGCTGGTGCGCACCGGGGACGCGGACGGCGAGGGCGGCGAGGGCGGCGAGGGCGCGCGGCCGGGGCCGGGCCGGCGGATCGTGCTGCGCTTCCTGTCGACCCCGGTGGAGCTGACCGGGGCGGACGGCCGGGTCGCCGGGCTGACGGTCGAGCGGACGCGGCTGACCGGGGACGGCGTGCCCGACGGGACGACGGGGGAGCGCGAGACCCTGCGGGCCGGGCTGGTGGTGCGCTCCATCGGGCACCGCGGCGTGCCGCTGCCGGGGCTGCCCTTCGACGAACGGACCGGGACGGTCGCCCGGCGGGGCGGCCGGGTCGTCGACCCGGCCACCGGGCAGGCGCTGCCGGGCGCGTACGTGGTCGGCTGGGCCAAGCGCGGGCCTTCCGGCGGGATCGGGGCCAACCGGGCCTGCGCGCGGGAGACGGTGGACGCGCTGCTGGACGACGCGGTGGCCCGGGTGCTGCCGGAACCCCCGGCGGGGCGGGCGGAGTTCGAACGCCTGGTGCGGCGGCGCCGGCCGGACGCCGTCGGGTTGAAGGAGCTGCGCGCGGTGGACCGCGCGGAGCGCGAGCGCGGCGCGGCGCAGGGACGGCCGCGGGTGAAGCTGGCGACGGTGGCCGAACTGCTGGCGGCGGGCCGGCGACGCTAGGGCCCGCCCTGGGGCCCGTCCCAGGGCCCGTCCTACGGCCTTCCGGAGGGGCCCTCCGCAGGGGGTGGCCCGCTCCGGGAGCCGCCGGTCGGCTCCGCGGTCCTGCCGGTCGGCTCCACGGCCCCGCCGGCGTCGGAGCCCTCCGGGTAGAACTGCCGTGCCCAGCGCCGGAACAGCCCGATCGAGCGCTCCCCGGGCACCAGTCGCGGCTGCGCCAGGTAGCGCTTGTGGGCCAGCACCGGCCGGTCCTGCTTGATGATCCGCACCGAGGCCTGGAGCGCCAGCCAGGACGCCGCCCGGTCCACGGCCCGCGCCGCGCCGACCCCCGGCACCGGCACGGTGGCGGTCACCGCGAAGCGCACCAGGGTGCGCCAGGGCGCGAGCGGTGTCGGCAGCACCCACACCAGCAACGAGCTTCCCAGATCGGGGAGTTCGGCCGTCAGTCGCATCATGCCCAGCCCGGCCAGCGTGACCGGCTGGTCCAGGCTCACCGCGCCCAGGCCCGGGAACCGGGTGGTGGTGCGCTGGTGGACGGTGAACAGCGGGCCGTCCGGCTCCGGTGGTGCGCTCTCGCGGGTGTCCAGGCCGTGCAGCACCGCGACGTGTCGGAAGTCGACACTGTTCTCCATCACCTCCTGCGGGTGGGAGAGCAACTCCCCGCTCCACCAGGCCAGCGGCCGCACCCCGACCGCCGGCGGCAGCTCCCAGGTGGGCGCGGCGCCGTCCGGCCCGTCCTCCGGCCCGCTCTCCGGCCCGCCCCGCCAGACGAACAGCGCGCCGTCCCGCTCGACCAGCCGGCGTCGCGCCAGCTCGCCGCGGAACCGGGTGCCGTCCGGGGAGCCCGTGCAGGAGCCGTCCGGGGCGAAGGCGAAGCCGTGGAACGGGCAGACCAGCTCCTCGCCCCGCACCCGCCCGCCCGCGCCGAAGTGCGCGCCCAGGTGCGGGCAGTGCGGCCCGATCGCGCGCACCGCGCCCCGCCGCGTCCGGTACAGCACCACGTCCTCGCCCATCATCCGGGCGGTGCGCACCCGGCCGGGCGGCAGGTCGCGGGCGCGGCCCACGCAGAACCAGCCGCTCGGGTACGGCAGCGGGGCGGAGTGCTCGGCCATGGCGGTCACCTCGGTGGCTTGACGGCGGTGTGAACGTACCAGGCGATGTGCTCGCGCACCGCGTACATCTCCACGGTGGAACGGAGGTTGAGCCAGCGCGCCGGGTCGCCGAGGCGGCGCAGCAGTTCCCAGGGCAGCCGGAAGTACGCGTGTACTGCCTCGGTGGTCGGCAGGTAGTAGGGCGTCGCGTCCAGGGACTCCTCGACCTCGAAACCGGCCCCGGCGAGCAGCTGCGGCAGGGTGCCCGCGTGGTAGAGCAGGGCGCCGCCCATCGCCATCGCGTCCAGGTACGGTTCGAGCAAGGCCCGTGCGGGTGCGGGTAATTGGTCCACCGGGCCGGTGCTCATGGGGCCGAGCAGCACCAGCCGCCCGCCCGGGCGCAGCACCCGGTGGAACTCGGCCAGCGCGCGGGCCGGGTGGTAGGAGTGGACGAGCGTCTCCATCGAGTAGGCGCCGTCGAATCCGCCGTCGAAGCCGCCGTCCAACCCGCCGTCGGGGAAGGGGAGTTCGTGGTAGTCGCCCCAGTGGAAGTCGGTCCGGTCGGCCAGCGCGGCGCGGGCGCTCAGCCGGCGGGCCTCGGCGAGGTGGAAGTCCAGGACGTCGACCCCGGTGACCAGCAGCCCGAAGCGGGTCGCCATCGCCCGGGCCACCACCCCGGCCCCGCAGCCCGCGTCCAGCACCCGCGATCCGGCGGGCAGTGCCAGCTTGTGCCCGAGCACGTCCTGGAGTTGGCGCTGGGCCCGCCAGAGCCGCCACTTGGACTGGCCGGGCTCGGTCCACCCCCAGTGCCGGGCGTTGCGCGCCACCCGGGTGTAGAACCACCGGCTCCCGGCGCGTCCGTACACCCGGCGCAGCGCGGTGAGATCGAGTTCCTGGGCGACCATGCCGTCACGCTAGCGGCGGGCCCGTCGCCCCTCCCGGCGGCGCCACGGGCGGTTGCGCCGCCGGGAGGGTTCGTACGGTCGTCGGACCGGCTGATCAGCCGACCAGGGTGGCGCGCAGCCAGGGCACGATCAGCCCCATCGCCTCGCCGAAGCGCGAGATCGCGCAGTGGCCGGTGTCCGGGACGAGTTCGACCCGGGTGTCCCGGCGCCCGGTGAACACCAGGGTGTCGTGCTGGGGGACGTGCACGTCGTCCGCGCCGTTGACCACCAGCATCGGTCCGTTGGCGTCCCGGTCCAGCAGTGGGCGCAGGTCGAAGGCGGCGAACGCGTCCTCGCGCGCCGCCGGGCCCGGCATCGCGTCGAAGCCCAGGGCGTTGCCGACGATGCCGTCCATGCCGAAGGCGAAGCCGCGGCCGCGCGCGAAGGACCGCTCCACCGGCCCGCCGAGCACCACCGCCGCGTCCACGGTGCCGGTCAGGCCGGTGCGGGCCGCGTAGTAGCCGCCCATCGAGATGCCGAAGTGGCCGACCCGGCCGCCGCCGTTGCTGCCGTTGCCGCCGCCTCCGCCGGCGCCGGCGAGCGTGCGGGCGAAGGCGATCAGGCCCTCGATCACCTCGGCCCCGCCGTCCGGGGTCATCGGCAGGTGGGCGGTCTCGCCGGTGCCCGCCAGGTCGAACAGCAGCAGCCGCACCGGCAGGGCGAGCGCCAGCTGCTCCCACATGCCGTGCAGGTCGGCCTTCCAGGAGTCCACCCCGCCGCTGGCCAGGAGCACCGGCGCGTCGGCGGGCAGGCCGGGGGCGGCCATCAGGTGGACGGGCAGGGAGGTGGTGCCGCCGCGGTACGGGACGGTGACGGTGCGGCGCTCGAACTCCACCGGGAAGCCGGGGGCGGCCAGGACGTACTGCTCGATCTGGCGGGCGAGCGCGGTGCGCTTGGGGGCGTCGGCCAGCGAGGGGAACTTGGCCCAGCCGTATGCCTGGGCGGCCTCCCGGTGCCGTCCGGCCGCGGCGTGCCGGGCGGCCAGGGCGGACCACTCGTGCACCCAGCCGCCGGGCCGGTCGGGCCACATCTCGGTGACGGCGGCGCGCACCGCGTCCACCTCGGCGGCGGGCAGGCCGAGGGTCATCTGGGGGTGGCGTTCGGCGAACAGGTCCTGCGGGTCCAGGGGCCAGGTGAAGGACATGGTGGTGCCTCCCGTGCTGCTGGGTCTCTCGAGGTCCCGGTCCTTAAGGCCGGAACTCTTGCGTTAGTGACTATGCGCCTGGCGGACCGTAAACGCAAGTACCCCTGCGTTAAGCTGGCGTCCGAGCCGAACGAGGGGACCGCCGCATGACCGAGCAGGAACCGGAGCCGATCCGCCGCCGCCCCGGCGGGCGGGCCGCCCGGGTGCGCCAGGCCGTCCTGGCCGCGGCCATGGAGGCCCTCGCCGAGGGCGGTCTCGCCCGGCTCGGCATCGCCGACGTCGCCGCCCGCGCCGGGGTCAACGAGACGACCGTGTACCGGCGTTGGGGCAGTCGGGAGAAGCTGGCGCTGGACGCCATGCTGACCGGCAGCGACGAGGGGATCCCCGTCCCCGACACCGGGGCCGTCCGCACCGACCTGGCCGCCTTCGCCCGCGCCCTGGCCGACTACACCGCCACCCCGCTCGGCCGCGCCGTCGTCCACTCGGCCGCGCACAACTCCGACGACCCGGCCCTCGCCGAGTCCTGGCAGGCCTTCTGGCAGACCCGCCTCGACCGGGCCGGCGTCATCGTCCACCGGGCCGTCGAGCGCGGTGAACTCCCGGCCGGCACCGACGCCCGCCTCGCCCTGGAACTGCTCTGCGCCCCGATCCAGACCCGGGCCGTGCTCGGGCACCGCCCGGTCGACCCCGACCTGCCGGAACGGCTCGCCGACGCCCTGCTGGACGGGCTTCGCGCGCGGGCCTGACGGGCGGACGCGCAAGGGCCGGTGACTCCAGGGGAGTTCACCGGCCCCTCACCGAGCAGCCGAGCAGCCGGGCCTCAGGCCGGGCCGGCCGCGCCGTGCAGGATGCCGCCGCCGTCCCCGCCCCGCAGGGCCAGGGCGGCCGGGAGGACCGCCGCCGGCAGTGCGACGGCCGCGCAGCAGGCGGCCAGCACGCCCATCACCGTCCACGGCACCAGCACGGGCGTCGGCCCGACCAGCGCGGTCAGCGCCGTCCAGGAGCCCCCGACGCTGATCGCCGTGCCCAGCCCGCCCAGCAGGGCGCCGGCCGCCACGCAGAGCAGGGTCTCGACCGCCACCGTGCGCAGCACCTGGCCCCGGGTGGCGCCGGCCAGCCGCAGCAGGGACAGCTCCCGCCGCCGGTCGCTGGTCGTCATCACCAGCGAGTTGGCCAGGGTGATCACCGCGTAGCCGATCGCCAGGCCGAGGATCATCAGCAGGGCGTTCCAGGAGTCCCGCGCGGTGCTGTCGGTGGCGGCCGACCAGACCTGCTCCGGCGTTTCGAGCCGGGCGCCCAGCCCGTCCACGGCCGTCCGCAGGGCGGCGGCGGCCTGCGCGCGGTCGGCGCCGGGCAGCAGCCGCAGGTCGATCCGCTCGGCCAGGGCCGGGCCGCCGACCCCGCCGGTGACGGCGTCGGGGTCGGTCACCCAGGCCTGGACGGCCTCGGCGCCGGTGCCCAGCAGGGCCGCGACCCTCAGCTCCCGCGGGGTGCCGTCGGCCAGTCGGACGGCGATCCGCTCGCCGACCGCGGGCGAGCCCGGCCAGGTGCGGCTGAGCACGACCGAGCCCGGGCCGAGGTCGGCCAGCGAGCCGGCGACGACCGGGAGCCGGTCGACGGCGGCCAGCGCGGCCGGGTCCGCCGTCGCGGCGCGGAAGGGCACCAGGGCCTGGCCGTCGTCCACGGCGGCCATGAGCGAGGTCGGGGTGATCACGGCCGCCTGCACCCCGGGGACGGCCCGGACCCGGTCCGCCACGGTCCGGCTCAGCCCGGGGGTGCCGGCCGGCACGACCACCAGGTCGGCGGCGGACAGCTGGGTGCGGGTCTCGGTGACCTGGGCGCGGTCGATGGTGTCGATGCTGCCGACCAGGCACCCGGCGAAGGCGACGATCAGCACCACCGGCGTGGTGGTCGCGGCGGTGCGCCGGAAGGCCGTCAGCGAACTCTGCCGGGCGGTCGCCCAGACGATGCCGCCGCCGTCCTCGGCGGACCGGCCGCGCAGCCGGGCCACCAGTGCGGGCGGCGCCGTCAGCAGCCGGATCGCCGGCCCGGCCAGCACGGCCGCCAGCAGCACGCAGCCGGCCACGATCGGCAGCAGCAGGGCGAGCGCGTCGGCGACGCTCGCCGCCGCGTCCGGCCAGCCGCGGGCGGTCAGCGCGAGGGCGGCGATGCCGCCGCCGAGCACCAGCAGGCCGCTCGCCCAGCGGAACGCCAGGGCGGCGCGCGAGGTCCGCTCGGCGTCCGCCTCCGCGAGCGCCTCGCCGGGGCTGATCAGGCCGGCCTTCACCGCGGAGAACAGCACGCCGGTGAGCGCGGTCAGCAGCCCGATCGCGCCCGCGACGAGCAGCCCCCACCCGGTCACCGGGACGGTGAACCCGTCCGGCACCAGGTCGTGGTCGACCAGCCAGCGGCCGGCCGGCGCCGCTCCGACCGCGCCGAGCGCGCACCCGGCGGCGGAGGCCAGCGCACCGACCACCAGCGCCTCCCGGAAGACCAGGGCGCGCAGCTGGCGGCGGGTGGCGCCGATCAGCCGCAGCAGGGCGAGTTCACGGCGGCGCTGGGCGATCGACAGCGCGAAGGTGCCGCCCACCACGAACACCGCGGTGCCGCCGGAGACCGCGGCGGACAGGCCGAGCGGGGTCTGCACGCCGTCCAGCCGGGCGG
The DNA here is from genome assembly GCF_042731675.1 of Kitasatospora sp. NPDC059827. Taxonomy (NCBI): domain Bacteria; kingdom Bacillati; phylum Actinomycetota; class Actinomycetes; order Kitasatosporales; family Streptomycetaceae; genus Kitasatospora; species Kitasatospora sp. NPDC059827. The sequence continues at coordinate 12,972 of NZ_JBHWIV010000083.1, forward strand.
CGACCTCGGCGTGGTGCGGGTCGGCCTGGCTGCGCTCGGCACCGGTCAGCACCCGGGCCACGCCGGCCCCGCCGTTGGCCTCCACGGCCCGGCGTACGGCGTCGGCGGGGGCGAAGGCGGCCAGCGCGCCGACGGCGGGGCTGAACCGGGCGGCCCGGGCGTCGGTGAAGAAGACGGCGTGCTCGAAGGCCTCGGCGCCGGTGACGCCGGAGACCGTCGCGGTGTGCGGGCCGTCGGCGGTGACGAACCGGACCGACCGGCCGATCTGCTCCGGGCGGCCGCCGCCGAGCACGACCTGGTCGTCGGTGGCGGGCGCGGTGCCCGCGGTGAGCCGGTAGCCGCCCAGGGCGGCGCTCGACCAGGCCCGGCCGACCTGGTCGCGCGGGCCGTCCGCGAGCTGGGCGTAGAAGGTGTGGTCCTCGACCGTGCGGCCGGTCGCGGCGACGGCGGCGAGCAGCCCGGCGGGCAGGCCCGGCTGGGCGGGGACCTGGGTCGGCTGGACGTCGCCGCCGCTCGCGGGGGTGAAGTCCACGTTCAGGTCGGCGATCACCAGCACCGGGGCCTCGGAGAAGCGCTGGCGCCCCTGGTCCGGGACGCCGATCGTGGCCGAGATGACCAGGAGCGAGGTGGCCAGCAGGGCGACGCCGCAGGCCAGGGCGACGAAGCTGCCGACGAAGGAGGCCCAGCGGAGCCGGACGGAGGCGAGGGCGAGGCTCAGCATGCGAGGGCCTCCGGGGTGCGGGCCTCCACCGAGTCGGCCTCCACCGGGTCGGTCTCCAGCGCGGTCATCCGGGCGGCGACCTGCTCGGCGGTCGGCCGCTCCAATGAGCCGGCCAGCCGGCCGTCCCGGAGGAAGAGCACCCGGTCCGCGTACGAGGCGGCGACCGGGTCGTGGGTGACCATCACCACCGCGCGGCCGGGGTCGTCGGCCATCCCGCGCAGCAGGGTGAGCACCTCGCGGCCGCTGCGGGTGTCCAGGGCGCCGGTCGGCTCGTCGGCGAGCAGCACCGCCGGGCGGGTGATCAGCGCCCGGGCGATGGCGACCCGCTGCTGCTGGCCGCCGGAGAGCTCGCCCGGCCGGTGCCCGGCCCGGTCGGCGAGGCCGACGGCGGCCAGCGCGGCGGCCACCTCGGCCGCGGCGGGGCGGCGGCCGGACAGCTTGGCCGGGAGCGCCACGTTCTGCGCCGCGGTCAGCGCGGGCAGCAGGTTGAAGGACTGGAAGACGAAGCCGATCCGCTCCCGGCGCAGCACCGTCAGCTCCTTGTCCCGCAGCCCGCCGAGCAGGGCACCGTCCACCCGCACCTCGCCCCGGTCGACGGCCTCCAGCCCGGCGGCGGCGCGCAGCAGCGTCGACTTGCCCGACCCGGACGGCCCCATGACGGCGGTGAAGGTGCCGAAGGGGAACCCGACGGTCACGTCGTCGAGCCCGACGACGGGTTCGGGCCCGCGCCGGTAGGTCCGGCGGACGGAGCGGAGTTCGACGGCGAGGTCGGTGGCGTTCATGATCACATTCCACCGCGCGGGGCGGTGGCGACTCAATGATCATGGGTTCACTTCTGAAGGTGTAGCCAGCTACACCCCCTCGCACCACCGGCGCTTCAACCGCTCCCAGCGCTGGGCCTGCTCCGGGGTCAGGGTGCCGCGCAGTTCGGCGAGTTTCAGGAGCTGGGCCTCGGCGTCGGCGCCCAGGGGTTGGGCCTCGGCGCGGTAGTGGTCGGTGAGCAGGGCGTCGAGTTCGGGGCGGGTGAGGGCCGGGTCGAGGCGCTGGGCGAGCTTGGCCATGTTGCGGTAGGAGCCCTGGAGCAGGAACGGCGGCTCGGTGCGGGCGCGGTCGTCCTGGGCGGCGGAGGCGAGGTAGGCGCGGTTGACGGCCAGGACGGTGCCGCGCAGGTGGAGCAGCCCGGCCAGGACGGCGGTCATCCGCTCGACCTCGGCGGCCGGCCAGGCGGCGGTCAGGGTGCCGCCCGGGGTGCCGCCGGCGCGGGCGAGCAGGGTGTCCAGGTCGGTGCGTTCGGCGGTGGCGAGCGGGGCCAGGTGGGGGCTGGCGGGCAGGGCGTTCTCGACGAAGCTGAGCGCGAAGAGGTCCTCCCGGCCGGCCACGGCATCGCCGAGGTTCCACACGTCGGCCCGGTTGGCGAGCATGTCGGGGAGCCGGAAGAGCCGGCCGGACTCGGTGTACGGGTTGGCGGCCATCACCACGGCGAAGCGCTTGCCGCGCAGGTCCCATTCGCGGGCCCCGCCGTCCGCGACGCCGTCGATCCGGCGCTGGGCGTCGCAGAGCGGGATGAAGCGCTGCAGGAACTCGGGCGAGGTGTGCTGGACGTCGTCGAGGTGGAGCAGCACGTTGTCGCCGGCGTGCAGGGCGAAGTTGAGCTTCTCCAGCTCGCGCCGGGCGGCGGCGTCGGGGGCCTCGGCCGGGTCCAGCGAGGTGACCCGGTGGCCGAGTGCCGGGCCGCTGACCGAGACCAGCAGCAGGCCGAGCCGCTCGGCGAGGTACTCGACCAGGGTGGTCTTGCCGTAGCCGGGCGGGGAGACCAGCAACAGCAGGCCGCTGCGGTCCACCGGGCCGCCGGGGCCGGCGGTGCCGAGCTGCTTGGCGAGGTTGTCGCCGATCAGCGGCAGGTACACCTGGTCGATCAGCCGGTTGCGGACGAAGCCGTTGAGCGACGCGGGCCGGTACTGGTCGAGCCGCAGCCGGGCGTGCTCGGCGGCCAGCAGCTCACCGCGCAGCCGCTGGTAGGCGCGGTGTCCGGGGACGTCGACCGCCTCGAACCCGCGGACCCGGGCGAGCAGTTCGTCCAGGCGGAGGTCCAGCGCACCGCCGCGCAGGCGGGGGTGGTCGCCGAGCAGTCCGGTCAGCCGGGTGCCGACGGCGCCCTCGGCGCGGCGGCGCGGCAGCGTCGGGCAGAGCAGTACGGCGGCGGCCTCGGCGAGGTCGCCCGGTTCGGCGTCGGAGGCGGCCGACTCCAGCCAGGCGGTGGCCAGTTGGTGCCGTACGGGGAGCAGGGAGGGGTCCTCCGGCAGGGCGGTCAGGGCCTCGGTCAGCCCGGCGGACTCGGGGGCGGCGTGGAACTTCTCCAGCAGCGCGCGGGCTCCCGGCGAGTAGGCGAACTCCGGTGTCTTGGAGGAGAGTTCGGCGACCAGGTAGGGTCCGGCAGGTTCGGCGCCGGCCCCGGCCGCGCCCAGGGCGGACCCGGTCGGGGCGAACTCCGCCACGGCGGCCGACAGTTCGGCGGCCAGGGCGGCCAGCGCCGGCACCGCGCCGCCGTAGGCCTGCCGGGCGAGGCCCAGCGAGCGGGCCCGGGTGTGCCAGACCAGCCGCTGCCGTTCGTCCGTGCCGTGCGCCCAGTACAGCTGGGCGGCCGCCCGGGCCGCCGCCGGGTGTCGCAGCAGGCCTGCCTCGGCGCGGAGTTCGAGCAGGGCGCGGAGCACCAGCGCGGCGTCGTGGTCGTGCACCCCGCGCTGGTAGCCCTCGTCCGGGCGCCGTTCGGCGGCCCGCCGGACGTACTCCAGCAGGTCGCCGTCGGGTTCCCCCGGCTCGGCGGCCAGCAGCAGGCTCGCGGCCAGGTACTCGGCGCGGTAGAGCGCGGGCGTCTCGGAGGGCAGCGGCCGGTCCCAGTACCGTTCGGTGGCGGCGAAGGCCGGGTCGGTGACCGGGGCGCGGTAGTCGGTGCCGGTGAGGGTGAAGGCGGGGCGGCCCCGCCAGGGCAGCAGGGTGAGTTCGGGGCGCTGGGTGGTGACCGCGAACAGGTGGCGGCCCAGTCGCAGGGTGCCGGGGCCGTCCCCGGCGAGCTCGGCGCGGTCGCGCAGCGCCCGGTGGGCGCGGCCGCGCGCGGCGCGCAGCCGGCCGGTCAGCTCCTCGGCCCGGACCCGGTCGCCGAGGGCGGTCAACTGTCCGGCGAGGTCGCGGAGTTTGACGGCCGTCGGGTCGGCGGCGAACGCGGCCTCGATCTCCTCGAGAGTGCCCAGGGCGGCCAGCCGCCGGTGCAGGGTGTCGAGGATCCGCTCGGCGGAGGCGGCCAGCCGGTCGGCCCGCCCGGCCCGCTGCTCCAGCAGGTGCTGGCGGCGGGCGGTGAGGGCGTCGTGGATCTCGGTGCGGCGTTCGGTGAGCTGTTCGCCGAGCGCCGGGTCGGCGTCGGCGAAGCGGGTCTCCAGCTGCTCGATCCGCAGCAGCAGCCGGCCGAGCCGGTCGTCGCAGGCCTCGGGGGTGTCGGCGGCGGCCAGCGCCGCGGTGACGGCCTGGGCGAGCAGCGCCGTCTCGGCGGCGAACTCGGCGGCGGCCTCGCGGGTGCGCAGCTCGCGGCGGCGGACGGTCAGCGTGCTGCGGGCCCGGTTGAGCAGTCCGAGGACGTCGGCGAGCCGGTCCAGGATGGCGGTGCGGGTGGTGGCGTCGGCCAGGTCGAGGGTGCCGACCAGCTCCGAGACGGTCTGCAACGCCTCGCTCTGCGCGGTGAGTTCGAGGCCCAGCGGCTCGGCCTCGGCGGCGGTCGCCAGCGCGGCGCAGCGCTCGGCCAGCTCGCCGGCCCGGCGCCGGTGGGGCTCGAAGGCGGCGGGTTCGGCGAGCTGGACCACTGCTCGGTCGGCGGCCTCGGCCAGCCCCTCGGCGAGGTGCTCGGCCAGCGCGTCGATCCGCTCGGCCCGGGCGCGCGGCAGGTCCCGCAGGGCCTCCACCCGGCCCTGGGCGCGGCGCAGTGCGGCCAGCCGGTCGACCCATTCGGCGGCGTCGGCGAAGGTCTCGCCGCGTGCCGTGCGCAGCAGGCCCTCGACGTGCTCGGCGGTCTCCTCGGTGCGGGCGGCGGCGTGCGCGGTGAGCTGGGCGACCGCCTCGTACTCGGCGATCACCTGCCGGGCGGTGTCGCGGATCTCGGCGAGCGGTGCGGCGAGGTCGCCGAGGCCGCTCTGGCCGAGCCAGTGGTGCCGGTCGGCGGTGCGGGTGCAGGCGGTGAGCACGGCGTGGTGCCCGGCCGGGGTGTCGGCGCCGGCCGCGGCCAGCCGGGCGAGGGCGAGGCAGTCGGCCAGGCCGCGGACCAGGTCGGCGTTGCCGATCCGGGCCAGCGGGCCGGTGCCGGCCGGCTGTTCGGCGGCGTGCCGCTCGCTGGTGAACGGGCTCTGCCAGAGCTGGACGGGGTGCAGCCGGGTCGGGCCGTCCTCGGCGGGGCGCAGCACGATCAGGGTGCCGTCGTCGAGCAGTGCGTAGCCCTGGCAGGCGAGCGGGGCGGCGGCCTCCTGGCGGACGGAGTTGTACGGCTGGAGCAGCGCCCGGCCGTCGGTGGCGGAGCGGAACTCGTACAGCAGGTCCTCGCCGTTGGGGGAGAGGACGGTGCGTTCGTACGCGAGGCCGTCGACCGGCTGGTCGAAGGTGCGCACGGTGCCGTCGGCGAGGTGGCAGCCGCCGGGGAAGGCCACACCCTGGTCGGCGGGCAGCCGCAGGCAGGCCTGGCCGATGGCGTCGATCCGGGTGACCCGGCCGGTGGGCAGGTGGACCACCAGGTGCCGGACGGTCTCCTCCTGGTACGGGCGGACCCGCACCAGCAGCAGGGTGGCGAGCCGGGCGTGGGCGACCTGGGCGTCGGCGAGGGTCTGCAGGGCCTCGGTGAGCGGCTCCCGGTGCAGTTCGCGGCCGTCGGGGGTGGTGAGGGTGAGCCGGCCGCCGTCCACGCCGAGGTGGAGTTCCCCCGCGAGGTCGGCGCGCGGTGCGGTGCCGGGGGCGGCGGGCAGCTGGTCGTCGCGGGTGAGCGGGGTCCAGTCGAGCTGCCGGCCGTCGGCGGGGGTGTGGTCGCGTTCGCCGCGGCCGTCCTGGTAGGTGGCGCGGTCGTCGTCGAGGCGCCAGCGCAGCACCCGGACGTCGGTGGCGGCCGGGCCGGTGCGGAAGACGGCGAGCAGCCGGCCGCCGACCGGGCGCAGCCGTTCCAGCCGGGCGTCGCGGAAGTAGCGGCGCAGGTCGGTGAGGTCCTGGCGCAGCCGGGGGTCGTCCAGCAGGGTGCCGTCGGCGGGGGAGAGGTCGTCGGGCCGGTGGAGGGAGAGGAGGTCGGTGAAGTCCTCGGTGCCGCCCTCCGCCTCGGCCGGGCGGGTGCCGAGCAGCAGTTGGCCGCCGACGGCGGTGAGGTCCTGCGGCAGGCAGGTCCGGGCGGTGGTGAGCCGCCCGGTGCCGGTGAGCCGTAGTTCCCCGCCGCCGAACTCGGCGACCCGGCGGGTGTTCAACGCCTCCGCGCGGTCGGCGAGTTCGGCGGCGGCGCGGGCGAGCCGGCCACGCAGGACCTCGTAGCTGCCGGCGTCGGGCCGGGCGTCGTCGAGGGCTTCCACGGTCATTCCCCTGGTGTTCGGCGGGTGTCTGCCTGCTGCTGCTCGGCGGGTGACTACTTGCTGCCGTTCACGGCGGCGCCGGTGAGCGCCCCGATCGGGGTCTCCGCGATGCCCAGCTTCCGTGCGGAGTCGAGCAGTTGGCGCAGCTGCCCGGCCTGCTCGCCGCCGCCGCCGATCAGCTTGAGCAGCAGTGCGGACACCGTCAGGTTCTGCACGTCCGCGGTGGAGACCGAGGACAGCACCCGGGTGAGGTCCTTGGTGAAGTCGGCGCTGCCGTCCAGCCAGGGCCCGGCCAGGGCCTGGGCGGTCTGCGAGTGGCCGACGAAGGCGTCCACGCTCTTGCCGGCCGTCACCGACTGCACCAGCCGGTCGAAGAAGACCGAGTCCCCGCCGACGATGTCGATCTTGGCCTTCTCCAGCCCGGCGGCGACCAGCGCGGCCTGCGCCTCGGCGATCTGCCGCTGGGTGTCCAGCCCGGCCAGGCGGACGTCCTTCTCGGCGGCCAGCCGCAGCCGGTACTCCTCGTGCCCGCGCGAGGCCTCGTCCAGCTTGGCCATCGCCGCGGCCTTCTCGGTCAGGCCCTCGGCCTCGGCCTTGAGCCTGGCGCCGACCTCCAGCGCGCTCGCCCTGGCCTTCTCGGTCTGCACCACGGCCTCGGCGCGGCCGACCTTCTCCACCGCCGCGGCCTCCTGCTCCCGCACCTGCACCCGGGCCAGGCCCTCCGCGGCGGCCTCCGCCCGGACGCCCTCGGCCAGCTTGACCTTGGCGGCCGCGTCCAGCTCGGCGGCCTGCTGCCGGGCCTCGGCCAGCACCAGCGACTCGCGGGCCTTGTGCGAGGCGGCCTGCTCGGCGGCCTCGGCGGCCTTGATGTCCTTGACCAGCTTCTCCTGGGCCTCCGCCTCGGCCTGGATGACCACGGCCTTGCGCATCCGCTCGGCCTCCTCGACGGCCCGCAGGGTCTTCACGGCCTCCTCCTGCTCGGCGACGGTGCGCTCGACCGCGACCCGCTCGCGGACCACGTCGGCGACCTCCCGGCGGCGGGACTCGACCTCCTTCTGCTTGGCCATCACGGCGAGTTCGGTCTCCCGCTCGCGGCCGACGACCTCCAGCAGACGGTCCTTCTCGATCCGCTCGTTCTCCACCGCGATGACCCGCTCGCGGTTCTTCTGCGCCACCGCGACCTCGCGGGCCTGGTTCTCCCGCTGCACCCCGAGCACCTCCTCGGTGCGCAGGAAGGCGGTCTGGGCGGTGAGCCGCTCCTCCTCCTGCACCCGGGCGATCACCGCGTCCTCCTTGGCCCGCAGGGTCTCGATCTCGCGGCGCTGGCGGATCTCGGCGTCGGCCTGGCGGCGCTCCAGCTCCAGGACGGTCTCCCGGGCGTCCACGTTCTGCCGGGTGATCTCCTTCTCCTCGTTGCGCTGGTACTCGTTGGTGCGCACGTGCTCGATCGCGGTCAGCTCGGTGATCTTGCGGATGCCCTGGGCGTCCAGGATGTTGTCGCCGTCCAGCTGGCTCATCGGGGTCTGTTCGAGGTGGTCGATGGCCGCGTCCTCAAGGGTGTAGCCGTTGAGGTCGGTGCCGATGACCGCGATGATCTGGTCCCGGAACTCGTGCCGGTGGGTGTACAGGTCGGTGAAGTCCAGCTGCTTGCCGACGGTCTTGAGCGCCTCGGCGAACTTCGCCGCGAAGAAGTCCTGGATCGCCTGCGGGTCGCTGGCCCGGGCGGTGCCGATCGACTGCGCCACCTTGACGACGTCCTCGACGGTCTTGTTCACCCGGACGAAGAAGGAGATCCGGATGTCCGCCCGGATGTTGTCCCGGCAGATCAGGCCGTCCCGGCCGGCCCGGTGGATCTCCACCGTCTTCGCCGTGATGTCCATCAACTCGGCCTTGTGCAGGACCGGCAGGACGATCGCCCCGGTGAAGGTGACGTCCACGCTCTTGGTGCGGGAGACGATCAGGGCCTTGCCCTGCTCGACCTTCTGGAACAGGCGCCCCACGAAGAGCAGCGCGGCGAGCAGGATGAGCAGCACGACGGCGATGAGTACGCCGAAACCCACGGCGATGGTGTCCATCACGGAGTCCTTTGACGGGATGGTGGTGCGAAGTGGTTGACGGGGAAGCTGTGCTGACGAGGCGTCAGAGGCCCGGCGGGGACGGGTCGAACGGCGCGACCAGGAAGTGCTCGCCGTCCGCGTCGTAGTCGTAGATCAGTGCGGTGCGCCCGGCGGTGAGCTCCGGTTCCGCCTGCGGGGTGCGGACCTGCACGGTGGCGGTGGAGCCGTCCCCGGCGGTCACCTCGGCCTGTCCGAAGTCGGCCGTCACCCGGCCGGTGCGGATCACGCAGACCCGGCCGACGAAGTCGCCGCGGGTGACCGGCCGGTCCTCGGGGAACAGCCGCCGCAGCGGCCGGACGAGCACCCGGGTGCCCGCCCAGGAGGCGACCAGCGCGACGACGAACACGCCACCGCGCGCCGGTGCCCCGGAGGTGAGGACGGTGCCGGACAGGCTGACGAACCAGGCGAGCGCGACCAGCAGCGACACCGCCACCGTCGCGGGTACCCCGCCCAGCCCCAGCGCGTCCAGCACGCCCCCGTGGTGGCCCGTGCCGTGGGCTCCGCCGGCGGTCCCCCCGTCGCCGGTCCCCCCACCGGCGCCGTGCCCGCCGGACGCCCCGTGGGCCATGTTCCCCCCGGCACCGTGCCCCCCGGCACCGTGCCCCCCGGCACCGTGTCCGACGTGACCCGCCGGGCCCACATGTCCGGCGTGCCCGGCACCCGGGTGGTGCCCGACGCCGTGCCCCCCGTGCACGGCGTCGAACCCCAGGCCGCCGATCAGCATCAGCAGCCAGTACCCGACGACCACCACCAGCGCGAAGCTGAACAGCGCCGTCGGAAAGGCCAGCGCGGCCGCGAAGAATTCCCCCGTCCCGGCCATGCCCCCCGCCTTTCCCCCGGCACCGAGCATCGGCGCCGCAGAGATCATGGCAGCGGGCGGGGCTTCCGCACATTGCCAGGATCCGGCAATCTTTACGGCCTTTTGACACCCTGGTGCGCGCGCTGCCCGTGACACTGTGACGGTCGGGCAACAGAACGGCCCTGAGCAGGTCACCCGGGGTTTCGGCGGGAGGGGAGACGCGCCACGGAAGGCGGGGTGCGGGCGCGCTACAGCGGCTGTTCCGGCCAGTTCAGCAGTCGTGCGCCCATCGCCGCCGTCTCCAGGGTGAAGCGCTGCAACGCGTCCGAGGGGTCGTAGCCCGTGAGCGCCTTGATCCGCTCCAGGCGGTAGCCGAGGGTGCGCACGCTCAGCCCCAGCCGGCGCGCCGCCTCCGCGTTCACGTACGCCGCCTCCGCCTGCACCGCGATGGTGTCCAGCAACGGCCGGGCCCCGCCGCGCGCCTCGGTCAGCGGGCCGAGGACGCTGCGCACCAGGTCGGCCATCGCCGCCCGGTCGCGCATCAGCACCGGGAACACCAGCAGCTCCTCGGCCTTCAACTGACGGGCCGACAAACCCAGTCGCTGCGCGTAGTCCAGCGCGTCCAGCGCCTCGTCGTAACTGCGCAGCACCCCGCTCGCCCCCGAGTGCCGGCGGCCGGTCGCCACCCGCCGCACCGGCCGGTGGCCGGGCCCGGGGCGCAGCGCCAGCTCGGCGAAGGCCTCCAGCACGGCCCGCTCGGAGTCCGGGGCGATGCACACCAGCCGGCCGTCCTTGCTGGCGAGCAGGACGTCCCGCTCGCCGAACCGCCCGGTCAGCTCCCGCTCCACCCGGTGCAGCATCGGGTGCACGTCCACGAACGGCTCGTCGCCCACCGCCACCGCCACCGTGTACGCGCCCGCCAGTCGCAGCCCGAACCGCTCCGCGCGCTCGGCGAGCAGCCCCAGGTCGCTGCGGCCGTGCAGCAGGTCGTCGATGAACTCCCTTCGGGCCGCCTCTTCTTGACGGACCGCCAGGCGCTGGGAGCGCTCGTGGCCCTCGCCCAGCGCGGCCAGCGCGGCGTCGGTGGCGGCCAGCACCGCGTCACCGGTCCGGCGCAGTTCGCCGACACTGCTCGCGGCGGCCGTCCCCGGCAGCGTCTGCCAGGCCCGCCGGGCCGCCGCCAGGCAGTGCGAGACCACCTCGCGCAGCCCGTACCCGGCCTCGGCGCACTGCTCACCGAGTCGGCGCAGCGCCTCCAGCTCGTCCCGGCGGGGCAGGCGCCCGGTGCGGGAGGTGTCGGCGAGCAGGGCGAGGTACGCCTCGGCCAGCTCGTTCGGTATGTCGCACTCGTCCGTCTCGTTCACCGTTACTGCCAACCCCCGTGTGGCCTGCGATTTCGGCGCTGAACGTTATCAGGATCCATACGCCCGGGAGCCGTGTCCGCCGGGTTCCGCCCCTGCGGCGCGGGGCGCGCCCTACCGCTCGCGGAAGTGCAGCACGAAGCGCGCGCTGCTGCCGTCGATCCGGCGCCGGACGTACAGCGCCGGGGTGCCGTCCGGGGTGCAGCTGACCCCCTCGCGGACCAGCAGCGGGGTGCCCGCCGGGACGCCCAGCAGCTCGGCGTCCGCGAGGTCCGCGCCGATCGCACCGAAGGCCCGCCAGTCGTACTCCAGCTCCACCCCGGCCGCCCGGGCCAGGTCCAGCACCAGGTTCCCGGCGTGGCCGGGCCGCACCAGCTCGGCGGGCAGCGGACCGAACGGCACCCAGTAGCTGCACGCCGCCCGGGCCCGGCCGCCGAGGCGGATCACCGAGTCCAGCCGGTGCAGCTCGCCCGGCGCCCGGCCCAGCTGGCGGGCCGCCTCCTCGTCCTCGGCCGAGCCGGTCACCGGCGGGGCGGCCACCACGAACTCGCCGTCGCCGTGACCCGCCGGCACGGCCTCGTGCACGCTGCCCAGGTCGAAGCGCTGGCTGCGCGGGTCCACCGCGATCGAGACCCGGACGGCGGGCGGGCGGACGAAGGTGCCCACGCCCCGGCGGATCTCCACCACCGCGGCCCGCTCCAGCTCCGCGACGGCCTGCCGCACGGTCAGCCGGTTCACGCCGAACTCGGCGCTCAGCTCCGGCTCGCTCGGCAGCCGGGCGCCCGCGGGGTAGCCGCCCGCGTCGATCCGGTCCTGGAGCCGGCGGGCCAGCCGGCGGTAGACCGGGGTGCTCTGCTGGTTCTCGGGAGTGCTCGGGGGAGTGCCTGGGGGAGTGCTCGGGGGGTTCGTCGCCACGGACCGATCCTACGAAGCCGAGGGCCCCGCCCCGGGTCGCCGTGGCGGGCCGGCGGCGGTGGGATGGAGGTGTGCCCCGTACCCGCCGGGGGAATTGGACATCTAGACGTCTAGATGTCCTACTGGACGTTCAGCCCTCCCGTGTGCGGCTTCACCGAAAGGCCCTCGCATGTCCCTGGTCAACTTCCGCGACTCCGCCGTCCTCAGCGACCCGGAGGGCCTGCGGATCCGCCCCGGCGTGCTGTACCGCTCCGCCCAGCCCTTCCCGGCCGCCGACGAGGCCGTCGTCGCCCAGCTGCGCGCCTGCGACATCCGCACCGTCGTCGACCTGCGCGACCCCCGCGAGACCCGGCCCGACGACTGGGCCGCCGCCGAGGCCGCCGGGATAGCCGTGGTCGCCGCCCCGGTGAACCCGGCCACCGACGCCCTCACCGCCCACATGGCGACCATGACCACCGCCGCCGACCTCGGCGAGTTCTACCTGCTGCTCGCCGAATCCGCCCCCGAGGCCGTCGCCGCCGCCGTCGAGGCCACCACCCGCCCCGGCGCCGTCCTGCTGCACTGCGCTGCCGGCAAGGACCGCACCGGCCTGCTCACCGCCCTGCTGCTCGACCTCCTCGGCGTCCCCGCCGACCGGATCGTCGAGGACTACGCCCGCACCGCCGAGGCCCTCCCGCAGATCTTCGCCAACCTCGCCGAGCGCCACCGCACCGCCCTCAACGACCGGGGCGCCGCCACCCGCGTCACCGACTCCGAGGGCCGCACCCTCACCATCCCCGCCCCGCTGCTCCAGGCCCCGGCCGAGGCGATGTCCGTCTTCCTCGGCCACGTCCGCACCCGCCACGGCGGCGCCGAGGCCTTCCTCCCCGCCTGCGGCGTCCCGGCCGCCACCCTCGCGGCCTTCCGCAGCAAGGCGGCGGTGCCCGCAGTCCCCGCACCCTGACGGGGACGGGGACGGGCACGGGGAGGGGTCGGGTCCGGGGCCGCCGGAGGGGGTGTCAGACGTCCCGGCGCCGCACCACGACCACCGTCACCGCGACCGAGACGACCGCCCACACCCCCATGGTGATCCAGGAGTCCAGCACGCTCGGCGCCCACTTGCTGATCGTGGTCGAGGAGTCGGGGTTGTAGGTGAGCAGGTTGACGGTGTCCATCGGCAGGTGGGCGCCGATCTCGTGCAGCCAGCGGTAGCGGTCCCCGCCGAACATCAGCGGCAGGATGAAGAACAGCAGCACCAGGGAGACGATCGAGGCGGTGGCGTGCCGCAGCACGGCGCCCAGGGCCATCCCGATCAGCGCGCAGACCGGCACGATCGCCGCGTAGGCGAGGACGGCCTGGAGGCTGACCCCTTCGGTGATGGAGAGCCCGACGTGCCGGGAGGCCAGCATCGCGTTGCCGCCGAAGAAGGACACCGTGGACACCACCGCCCCGGCCAGCGCGGTGATCCCGCCGACCAGCAGCACCTTGGCGGCGATCACCCCGCGCCGGTCGGGCACGGCCGCGAAGGTGGTGCGGATCATGCCGGTGGTGTACTCGCCGAACACGGTGATCGCGCCGAGGCTGCCGGCCGCGATCGCCATCAGGTAGCAGGCGATGCTGCTGAGGCTGTGGTAGAGCGCGTCGTACCGGTACGGCGGGAAGCCGGGCATCGGCCGCGGCGGGTGGTCGATGTACGTCAGGTCGGAGTGGACGGCGTTCAGGTTGATCCCGATCGCGACCAGCGAGGCCAGGGCCAGCACCCAGTACGTCGACCGCAGCGAGCGCAGTTTGATCCACTCGGCGGCGAGCAGGTCGGTGAACCGGGGCGCGGGTTCCGTCGAGCGGGCGCTCTCGGTGCGGATCAGGGTCGTGGTGCTCATCGGCTCTCTCCTGCCAGGTACTCGACGCTGTCGGCGGTCAGGGACATGAACGCCGACTCCAGGGACGACGTCCGGGTGGCCAGCTCGTGCAGCACCACGCCGTGGCGCAGCGCGAGTTCACCGATCCGGGCCGCGGTCATCCCGGTGACGACACCGAACTGCGGGTCCGGCAGGCCGACTTCGGCTCCCTCGGCGCGCAACACCGGTACCAGCTGGGCGAGTTCCGGTGCCCGGACGGCCACGCTCGACTCCGCGTACCGGGCCGAGAACTCGACCAGGCTCTCGTCGGCGATCAGGCGGCCGCGGCCGATCACCACCAGCCGGTCGGCGGTGTGCTCCATCTCGGCCATCATGTGGCTGGAGACGAAGACGGTGCGGCCCTCGTCGGCGAGGCGGCGGAACAGGCCGCGCACCCAGAGCACGCCCTCGGGGTCGAGGCCGTTGAGGGGCTCGTCGAAGAGCAGTACGGGCGGGTCGCCGAGCAGGGCCCCGGCGATGCCCAGGCGCTGCTTCATGCCCAGCGAGTAGCCGCCGATCCGCCGGTCCGCGGCCTTGCCGAGGCCGACCTCGGCGAGCACCTCGGCCACCCGGCCGAGCGGGATCCGGTTGCTGCGGGCCAGTGCGGACAGGTGGGCCCGGGCACTGCGGCCGCCGTGCACGTCCCCGGCGTCCAGCAGGGCGCCGACGTGCCGCAGGCCGCGCGGGCGGCCGGCGAACGGCACCCCGTCGACGGTGACGGCGCCCGCGGTGGGGGTGTTGAGGCCCAGGACCATGCGCAGGGTGGTGGACTTGCCCGCGCCGTTGGGCCCCAGGAAGCCGGTGACGGTGCCCGGCCGGACGGTGAAGGTCAACTGGTCGACGGCCGTGGTGGCGCCGTACCGCTTGGTCAGTCGCTCGATCTCGATCACGGGGACAACGCTGCCGGTCGGGGGCGTGATCGGGCATCGGGCGGCGGGCCACAACCGGGAGCGGCGGCCCCCGCCCCGGGGATTACGCCCGCGGGCCGATGCGCCGCCCGACGGCCCGCCGCTACCATCGCGTCATGATCACCGAACCCCGCCCGCCGCTGCTCAGGCGCCTGCCCGCGGGCGTGTGGGTGGCGGCGTTCTGGACGTCCATCGTGGTGTTCCGGTTCTTCACCCGGGACAACGAGTTGAGCCACCTCTTCGACTACGACGGCAACACCGAGGACATGGCCATGGTGGTCACCGCCGTGGTCACCACCCTGGTCGCCTTCCTGCTGGTGCGGCTGCCGCTGGCGGCGGTCGCGGCCGCGCTGGCGGGCGGCGTCTTCTCGCTCGGGATGTGGACGGTCACGGCGACGGCGCCGGTGCAGTTCCTGATCGCCGAGGCGGTGGTCGGCTACTGCGTGGTCACCCGCTCCCGCCTGCTCTCGACGATCGCGGTGGCGATGCCGCTGACCGTGCTCGCCACGCTGTTCGCCTGGGGTGCCGTCAACGGCTACCCGGTGAACCCGTACGCCTACCTGGGCATCGCCGCGACCGTCCTGATCGCCTGGCTGATCGGCAACACCGTCCGCCAGGGCCGCGCCCACACCGAGGCGCTGCGCGGCCGCGCCGCCGAGCAGGCCGTCACCGCCGAACGACTGCGGATCGCCCGCGAGTTGCACGACATGGTGGCCCACAACATCGGCATCATCGCGATCCAGGCGGGCATGGGCAGCCGGGTCATGGACACCCAGCCCGCCGAGACCCGCAACGCGCTGAACGCCATCGAGGCCACCAGCCGGGAGACCCTGGCCGGGCTGCGCCGGATGCTCGGCGCGCTGCGGCAGGGCGAGGGCGAGTCCGCACCGCTCGAAGTGGCCCCCGGGCTGGACGAGTTGGAGCGGATGCGGGAGAAGGCGGCCGGCGCCGGGGTGCGGGTCGCGATCAGCCGCAGCGGCGAGGCCCGGGCGCTGCCGCCCGAGGTGGACCTCGCCGCGTACCGGATCGTCCAGGAGGCGGTCACCAACGTGGTCAAGCACTCCGGCACCCGGGACTGCCACGTCACCGTCGCGTACGCGCCCGAGCACCTCGCCGTCACCGTCGTCGACCTCGGCGCCGGCACGCCCACCGCCACCCCCGGCACCGGCTACGGCCTGGCCGGGATGCGCGAGCGGGTCGCCCTGCTGGACGGCGAGTTCAGCGCCGGCCCGCGCCCCGGCGGCGGTTTCCGGGTGGCCGCCCTGCTGCCGCTCCCGGCCGTGCCCGCCGGGAGCCCCGAACCGACTCCCCTGGAGGTGGGACCGTGATCCGCGTCGTCCTGGTCGACGACCAGCCGCTCATCCGCACCGGCCTGCGCGTGCTCATCGCCGACGCCCCCGACCTGGAGGTGGTCGGCGAGGCCGGCAACGGCGCCGAGGCCGTCGACGTGGTCGCCCGACTGCGCCCGGACGTCGCCGTGATGGACATCCGGATGCCCGGCATGGACGGCATCGAGGCCACCCGCCGGATCCTCGCCGACCCGGACCTGCCCACCCACGTACTGGTCCTGACCACCTTCGACGACGACGACTACGTGTACGGCGCGCTGCGCGCCGGGGCGAGCGGCTTCCTGGTCAAGGACCTCGCCCTGGAGACCATCCTGGACGGCGTCCGGGTGGTCGCCGCCGGGGACGCCCTGCTCGCGCCGGGCATCACCCGCCGGCTGATCGGCGAGTTCGCCGCCCGCCCGGACACGGCCGCCCGGCCGCGGACGTCCGCCGAGGGCATCACCGGACGCGAACGCGAGGTGCTCACCCTGGTCGGCCGCGGCCTGTCCAACACGGAGATCGCCGAGGAACTCACCATCAGCGTGGCCACCGCCAAGGCGCACGTCGCCCGGCTGTTCACCAAGCTGGGTGCCCGGGACCGGGTCCACCTGGTCATCCACGCCTACGAGTTCGGGCTCGTCGCGCCGTCGTGACGGTGACGCCCCAGGGCCCGGCCCCGGAGTCCGGCCCCGGACAGCGCGAAGCGCCGGAGCGGGCCCGCACAGCCCGCCCCGGCGCTTCCCCCGTACCGGATCGTCAGGGCACAAGACCCCTCCGGCCCGTCCGATCCGTCGGTCCCGTCAGCTCCCGAGCTGCCCCACGCTGCTCGGGGGACGGCGTTCGTAGGTGTTCAGGCGACGGCGGTCGGTGGACGACCGCTCAATGCCCGACCGCTCAGTGGGCGATCGCTCAGTGCCCGACCGCTCAGTGGACGATCGCGTGCGAGATCTGGCACCCGCTGACCGCGTTCGACCAGGTCCCCTGCATCGCGAACGAGCCGGTCGCGAACGCCACGTTCTGCGAGCCGCCGGTGCCGCCGACGCCCTTCCAGGCGCACTTGTCGGCGTTCTCCGAGCCGGAGGAGTCGGTCCAGCCGCCGGCCGGGTTCTGGTCGGTGACCGTCTCCGCGTACTCGTGGCCGAACACCATGGTCACGCCGTCCAGCAGGCCCGCACTGCCGCTGTTGACGTAGTTCTGGCCGCAGGAGGTGCCCATGTCGGTCACGTACGGGTCGTTGCTGAACGCCACGTCGCCGTAGGGGGAGGTGGCCGCGCCGCCGGTCAGCGTGGTGTCGCCGTTCCAGTCGTGCCAGGCGCAGAAGTTGCCGGTCGAGGTGTTGAAGCCGTCCGGGTGGGTGCCGGTCGGCGAGAGCACCACGTACTGCACGTTGCGGTTGGCGGCCGCGGTGGTGTTGCCGAAGTGCCCGGCGGCCTTGACGGCCTCGTTGGCGATCTGGTTGCCGGTGGCCTGGCCCGGGGCGGTGGCCGAGTTGTCCACCCAGACCCCGGCCAGCGCGCCGCCGGTCGGGTAGCCGACGTGCGCGGCGGTGGAGCCGCAGGTGGTGGCGCCCTTGGCGACGCCCTCGCAGTACTGGGTCATGACGCCGGACCAGGTCTCGCTGTTGGTGCCGAGGCCCTTGTACAGCTGCTGCACCCGGACGGCCTCGCCGGACGGGTCGCCGGACAGCGTGGTGTAGCCGTTGGCGTCGGTGCCCGCGGTGCCCCACTGGGAGCCCCAGAAGACCACGTACACCTTCGGGGCGCCGGTGGTGACGCCGATGCCGTCGACCCCGCCGCCGTACTTGAGGTTGGTGGTGCGGCTCGCGGCCGCGGAGGCGGCGTTGGCGTGCTCGGCGGCCTCCTTGGTCGGGACGGTGCCGTGCCGGTACGGGTGGGACTGCCCGGCGAACTCGCTGCCCGGCTGGTCGGCCTGGGCGGCCGGCGCGGCGGCGAAGCCGGTGGCGGCCAGCGCCAGCGCGCTGAGCCCGGTCAGGGCCCGGACCCGTGCCCGGCGGGAAGTGGGGGAGATGCCCATCGTGAGGGTTCCTCTCTCATGCCGACCGCACGCCGGTGGGGGCGCGGCGACACCGTGGGGGACAAATGGGGAGGAGCGACGACGGCAGGCCGGTGTCCACCGACCGCCCGTCAGGGGCGGTCGGTGAAACGGGGATGGGGGACCGGTTCACTGCCGACGGCGGGAAGCAAAGCACCGCCGCGGAAACCGGGTCAACGACGCCGGGAGTAAGACCAGCCCCAAGAGCGGCCCCGGAAGAGGTATTGAACGTCAAAAATCAGCAGTTGAAAGCTTGTTGACGCGCTTGACGAAGACATGTCTCAACAGTTGAAGGGGCCTTCTACACCGTATGGCGGCCCGGCCCGCCGCCCGGCTCAGCGCTGCGCGCCCTCGACCTCCGGGTCTTCCGTGCCCTG
The DNA here is from genome assembly GCF_042731675.1 of Kitasatospora sp. NPDC059827. Taxonomy (NCBI): domain Bacteria; kingdom Bacillati; phylum Actinomycetota; class Actinomycetes; order Kitasatosporales; family Streptomycetaceae; genus Kitasatospora; species Kitasatospora sp. NPDC059827. The sequence continues at coordinate 31,009 of NZ_JBHWIV010000083.1, forward strand.
GACGTCGGTGCCCTGGACGTCCGCGCCCTGGAGCTCCGTGCCCTGGACCTCCGTGATGCGCATGATCCGCCCGTGCGAGTCCAGCACGACGTCGTAGGCGTTGCCGTGGCAGCCGTACGGGTCGGCCGGGTCGCGTTCGGCCAGGCAGTCGTTGAGGTGGGTGACCAGTTCGTCCAGGTGGACGGGCCGCGCGCTCTCCCCGCGCGGGCGGTCGACCAGGGTGGCGGTGACGCCGGCCGCCGCGAAGCCGTAGTGGACGGGGGAGCCGGTGGCCTCGTAGCGGGGCGGGGTGCAGGCGAACCGGGCGGGCTGGGCGGTGAGTTCGGCCGGGCCGGCGGCGACCACGACCAGCACCTGGTGGCCGGGCCGCAGGGCGGGCGCGGTGCACTCCGGGGCGGGGTCGACGGGCGCGCCGGGTGCGGCGGCGACGGTGCCCGCGGCGGTGCCGGTGGCGGCGTAGGCCTCCTCGTCGGCGAAGTCGTCATCGCCGTCCAGCAGCGGGTCGTCCAGGCCCTCGTCGGCGAGGGCCTCGGCCGAGGAGGCGGCGGTCACCGTCGGGCGGGAGTCCGCGGGGGTGCAGCCGGTGAGTCCGGCCAGGGCGAGTCCGGTCAGGGCGGCGGCGGCGAGGAGGGTACGGGGCACGGCCATGACACAAGTCTCCCCGGGCGGCGGTGGTGGTCGGTACCCGGGTACCACGAGCGGCGCGCACCGTACGGTTCCCGCCCCCGCCGGACGTGCGGGTCCGGTGGGGGCGGGAGGTTCGGGGGAGCAGGCGCCAGGTGTCGGACGCTAGGCGTCAGGCGTCAGGCGTCAGGCGTCAGGCGTCAGACCGTGACCGCCGGCTGCGCCTCGTACGCCCCGCGCACCCGCGCCTGCGCGGCCGCGTCCACGCCCAGGTGGTCCAGCCCGAGCAGCGCGGCGCCCAGCACCGGCGGCGCGACGACCACCCGCGGCTCGGCCAGCGGCGCGGCCCGGGCCAGCCGCTCCCGCAGGTTGTCGAGCAGCAGCGGCTGCCGGGAGGCGAGCACCCCGCCGCCGAGCACCACCGGGGTGGCGGAGTCCAGCAGGTCCAGCCGGCCGAGGGCGACCACGGCCAGCCGGACGATCTCGTCGGCCTGCCGGTCGATCAGCTCCCGGGCGACGGCGTCCCCGTCGTTCGCGACCGCGAACAGCACCCGGACGATCTCGTGCAGCCGGGTGGCCGGCAGGTGCCCGAGGTGGACGGCCTCGGCGACGGCTCCGGCGCTGGGCAGGCCGAAGTGCTCGGCGATGGCCGGGGCGAGCCCGGTGGGCCCGCCGCGCCCGTCCTCCGCGCGGACGGCGTGCCACATGCTGCTGGCGGCCAGTCCGCCGCCGCCGCCCCAGTCGCCGGTGAGCTCGCCGAGCGCCGGGAAGCGGGCGGTGCGCCCGTCCGGCAGCAGCCCGACGCAGTTGATCCCGGCGCCGCAGACCACCGCGACCCCGCGCGGGCCGTCGGTGCCGGCCCGCAGCAGGCCGAAGGTGTCGTTGACGACGGTGTTGCTGAGCCCCCACGGGTGCGATTCCAGGGCCGCGCGCAGCGCCTCCTCCTCCACCGGGAGGTCGGCGTTGGCCAGGCAGGCGCTGACGTGGCTGGTCAGCACGCCGCGGAAGGACGGGAATCCGGCCGCCGCGGCGGCCTCCTCGACCAGCGGGGCGAGGCCCGCCACGGCCGCCGCGCCGCCGATCTTCTGCGGGGCGAAGCCGCCGCCGCGGGCGGTGCCGCGGACGGTGCCGTCGGCGCCGATCAGGGCGACGTCGGTCTTGGAGTTGCCCGCGTCGATGGCGAGGACGCCGGGCAGGAGTGGTTCGGGCTGGTGGGTCATCAGGTCCCCGCGGCTCGTACGTGGCCCGGCCGCGAGCTCCGGCCGGGGACCGGGCCCCCACGCGGGGGGCCCGGTGAGGGCTCTCAGGCCCAGGAGAGGTGCTCGCGGTTGTGGGCGAGCAGCCGGTCCGTGAGCCGGTCGGCGAGTTCGATCTGGCCGACCAGCGGGTGCGCGAGCAGGGCGTCGAAGACCCGGTCGCGGCCGCCGCGCAGGGCGGCGTCGAGCGCGAGGTGCTCGTACGAGGTGACGGCGGCGACCAGGCCGGCGAACAGCGGCTCGACCGGCCGCTGCGGCAGCGGCCGCACGCCGCGGGCGTCCACCTCGGCGGGCACCTCGATGACGGCGTCGTCCGGCAGGAACGGCAGCACCCCGTCGTTGCGGGTGTTGACGACCTGGACGGAGGTCCCGCCGCCGGTGCCGAGCAGGGCGGCGATCAGCTGGACGGCGGCCTCCGAGTAGAAGGCCCCGCCGCGCTTGCCGAGCAGTTCCGGCTTGGTGTCGAGGGCCGGGTCGGCGTACAGCTCCAGCAACTGCCGTTCGATCTCGGCGACCTGGGCGGCCCGTGAGCCCTGCACCCTGAGCTCCTCGACCACCGCGTCGTGCTGGTAGAAGTAGCGCAGGTAGTAGGAGGGAACCACGCCGAGCCGCTGCACGAAGGCCTGCGGCAGGTGGAGGTCCTCGGCGATCTCCTTGCCGAAGTCCCGCAGCAGTTCCGGCAGCACCTCGCGGCCGCCGGCGGCCCCCGGGCCGTCCAGCAGGGTGACCCCGCGCTCCCAGGTGAGGTGGTTGAGCCCGACGTGGTCCAGCCGGACCAGCTCCGGGTCCACCCCCAGGTGCCCGGCGAACTTGCGCTGGAAGCCGATGGCGACGTTGCACAGTCCGACGGCCTTGTGCCCGGCGCTCTGCAGGGCCCGGGTGACGATGCCGACCGGGTTGGTGAAGTCGACGATCCAGGCGTCCGGATTGGTGCGGCGGACCTGCTCGGCGATGTCCAGGACGACCGGCACGGTGCGCAGCGCCTTGGCCAGCCCGCCCGCGCCGGTGGTCTCCTGGCCGACGCAGCCGCACTCCAGCGGCCAGGTCTCGTCCTTGTCGCGCGCGGCCTGGCCGCCGACCCGCAGCTGGAGCAGGACGGCGTCGGCGTCGGCGACGCCCGCCGCCAGGTCGGTGGTGACGGTGACGGTGGCGGAGTGCCCCTGCTTGGCGAAGATCCGCCGGGCCAGCCCGCCGATCAGCTCCAGCCGCTCGGCGGCCGGGTCGATCAGGACCAGTTCGCCGACCGGCAGGGTGTCGCGCAGCCGGGCGAAGCCGTCGATCAGCTCCGGGGTGTACGTCGAACCGCCGCCGACGATGGCCAACTTGAGTGCGGACATCAGCCCTTGACCCCTGTCAGTGTCACGCCTTCGATGAAGGCCTTCTGTGCGAAGAAGAAGAGGACGATCACCGGTGCCATCACCAGCAGGGTGGCGGCCATGGTGAGGTTCCAGTTGGTGTGGTGGGCGGCCTTGAACGACTCCAGGCCGTAACTGAGCGTCCAGGCCTGCTGGTTGTTGCTGGCGTAGATCTGCGGGCCGAAGTAGTCGTTCCAGCAGTAGAAGAACTGGAACAGGGCGACGGCGGCGATGGCCGGCTTGGCCATCGGCAGCACGACCCGCAGCAGGGTGCGCAGGTCGCCGCAGCCGTCGATCCGGGCGGCCTCCAGGTACTCCTTGGGGATGGTCAGCAGGAACTGGCGCAGCAGGAAGATCGAGAAGGCGTCGCCGAAGGCCATCGGGATGATCAGCGGCCAGAGCGAGCCGCCGAGGCCCAGCTGCTTGGTCCAGAACAGGAACATCGGGATGACGGTGACCTGCGGCGGCAGCATCATCATCGCGATGACGGCCATCAGGGCCAGGTTGCGGCCGCGGAAGCGGAACTTGGCGAGCGCGTAGGCGACCGGCAGGCTGGAGACGACGGTCAGCAGGGTGCCGGCGCAGGCGTACACCAGGGTGTTGCGCCACCAGGTGAGGAAGCCGGGGGTGTTCCAGACCTGGCCGTAGTTGCCCCAGTTCCAGGAGGTGGGCCAGTAGTCGGTGGTGAGCGCCTGCTGGTCGTTCATCACCGAGGTGAGGAAGACGAAGACGAAGGGCAGCAGGAAGAACAGCGCGGCGGCGATCGCCAGCGAGTGCACCGCCACCCAGTTGAGCAGCGCGCGGCGCCGGGCGGCGCGGGCGGCCGCGGTGCCGGTGCGGGAGGCGCCCGCGGGGGGCTTCGGGAGCGTGGAGCTGAGAGTCATGGTCGGGTCCTCACTGTCCGCTAGTCGTCGCTCGCCATGAAGCCGGACTTGCGGCGGAGCAGGATCGAGGTGACGGCCATCGAGATGACGAACAGCACCATGGCGACGGCGCAGGCCGCGCCGTAGTTGAAGTGCTGGAAGCCGAGGTTGTAGACCATCTGGGGCAGGGTCCAGGTGGAGCCCTGGGGGTAGCCGGGTTCGAACTGCTGGCCGGAGTTGCCCGCGATGCCGCTGGCGACCTTCCCGGCGACGATCGCCTGGGTGTAGTACTGCATGGTCTGGATGACCCCGGTGACCACCGCGAACATGATGATCGGCGAGATGTTCGGCAGCGTGACGTACCGGAACCGCTGGACCGGGCCGGCGCCGTCCAGTTCGGCCGCCTCGTACTGCTCCTTGGGGACGTCCAGCAGCGAGGCCATGAAGATGACCATCAGGTCGCCGATGCCCCACATGGCGAGCAGGGTGAGCGCGGGCTTGGACCAGTCCGGGTCGGCGAACCAGCCGGGCTGCGGCAGGCCGAGCTCGCCGAGCAGGTGGTTCAGCGGGCCGGTGCCCGGGTTGAGCAGGAAGGCGAAGGCGACGGTGGCGGCCACCGGCGGGGCCAGGTAAGGCAGGTAGAAGACGGTGCGGAAGAAGCCCGCGCCGGTCTTGACCTTGGTGATCAGCATCCCGATGCCGAGCCCGAAGGCGACCCGCAGCGACACCATGATCAGCACCAGCCACAGGGTGTTGCGCAGGCCCTGCCAGAAGGTCGGCAGCTGGTTGAGGACGTAGTCCCAGTTCTTGAGGCCGTTGAAGGTCGCGGCGCCGATGCCGTTGTACCGGGTGAAGGAGAAGTAGGCGGTGGAGACCAGCGGGTAGACGAAGAAGACGCTGAACCCGATCAGCCAGGGGGAGAGGAAGGCGAGGGTGCGGGCCGCCTCCCGGCGGCGCTTCCGGCGCAGCAGCTGCTGCGTGGAGGGCGTCGCCGGGTCGGTGGTCGCGACGCCCTTGCGGGTGCCGAACGCGATTGACATGGGGAGCTCCGTGGACCGTTCCCGCTACTTCGCCTGGGCGATGTCGGTGTCGACCTGCTTGGCCGTGGCGGCGAGGCCCGCCTTGAGGTCGGTCTGCTTGCCGGACTCGTAGTCGTAGCCGAGGTTCTGCAGCGAGACGATGTAGGCGCCGCCGTTGACGCTGGCCGGGGTGGTGCCCGAGTTCGGGTTCTTGGCGACGTCCAGGAAGGTCTTGAAGTTCGGGTCGCTGACCAGCTTCGGCGAGCTCAGCGCGTCGAAGGTGCTCGGCACGTTGTGGATGGCGTTGGCGAAGTTGACCACGGCGTCCGTGTCGGTGGTCAGGAACTTCACGAACTCCCAGGCCGCGGTCTGCTTCTTGCTGGTGCTGGCGATGCCGACGATGGTGCCGGTCTGGTAGCCGCGGCCGTAGGTGTCGGCCTGGTCGTCCGGCACCGGGAACGGCGCGGTGGCCCAGTCGAAGTCGGGCTTGTTCTCGGCGAGCGAGGCGGTCCGCCACTCACCGTCGATGGCCATCGCGACCTGACCGGTGTGGAAGGGGTTCTTGGCGCTGAACTCCTCGCCGAAGGTGGCGCGGTACTTCTCCAGCTTGGCGTAGCCGCCGAGCTGGTCGACCAGGCCCTTCTGCCAGTCGAGCACCGCGGCGACCTTGGGGTCGGCGGCCAGGTTCGACTTGCCGTCGGCGCCGAAGTAGGTGGCGCCGTACTGGCCGAGGAAGTGCTCGGTGGTGGACTCGTAGCCGTGGTACAGCGGCATGAAGCCGAGCTGCTTGTACGAGTCGCCGTCGGCGACCGTCAGCGCCTTGGCGTCCGCGGCGAACTCGCTGAAGGTCTTCGGCGGGGCGGAGATGCCGGCCGCGGCGAAGGCCTTCTTGTTGTAGTACAGGCCGTACGCGTCGCCGAGCAGCGGCAGCGAGCACTGGTTGCCCTGGAACTGGGTGTAGTTGAGCATCGCGGCCGGGAAGGTCTTGGCCGCGTCGATGCCGCTCTTCTGCAGCTGGGGCTTGAGGTCGACGAACGCCTTCGTCGAGCAGAACATGCCGACGTTGTTGGTGGTGAAGGAGGACACCACGTCCGGCGCGTCGTCCCCGCCGGCCCGCAGGGCCTGGTTGACCTTGTCGTCCGCGACGTTGCCGACCGGCTTGACGTGGATGTTGGGGTGGGCCTTCTCGAAGGCGGCGATGGTGTCGTTGATCGCCTTCACCTCGTTGTCCTGGCTCCAGCCGTGCCAGAAGGTGATGGTGACGTCCTTGCCGCTGGCGGAGTCGTCGTTGCCGCCGGACTCGCTGGAACCGGTGCAGGCGGAGGCGAGCAGGGCCAGGACGGCGCTGCCGGCGACGGCGGCGACGGTGCGGCGGCCTCTGCGGGAGGGGGTGGCGTGCACTTCGAGGTCCTCCTGGGGGTGCGCGGACAGGCGTCATTGCCTCGGGGCCCGCGTAGGGGTTGGGGGAGAGGTGGGTGCAGGGCGTCTTGGGGAGCGGGAGCGGGGAGCAGGGGGGAGCGCGCTAGTGGGTGGAGAAGACCGCCTCACGGGCGTCCGTGAGGGCCCGTTGCAGGGCGCCGAGCAGGACGGGCGAGCCGGACAGGGCACTGCTGCGGATCTCCGGCCGGGCGTGGCAGACCCGGGCCAGTTCGTCCTCGACGAGCGCGCGCAGGCGTTCGCCGCCCGCGTTCGGCACCGCGCCGGAGAGGACCACCAGCTGGGGGTCGACCACGGCGACGATCACGGACAGCCCGACGGCGAGCCGCCCGGCCAGTTCGGTGAGGAACGCGTCGCCGGCACCCGGGGTCTCCAGGGCCTTGGCGACCGACTCCTCGGCGGTGGGCGCGCCGAGCCCGTGCTCGCGGGCCAGGGTCCGGACGGCGACCGCCCCGACCTGGTCCTGGAAGCCGCCGAACTTGCGGCGGCGGGCGTCCCACTCGACCGGCGAGCCGGGCACCGGCATGTAGCCGACCTCCCCGGCGCCGCCGGTGAAGCCGCGGTGCAGCCGCCCGGCGATCACGACCGCGGCACCGACCCCCGACTCGGCCCAGAGCAGGACGAAGTCCTCGAAGCCGGCCGCTGCACCGGAGACCTGCTCGGCGACTGCGGCCAGGTTCACGTCGTTCTCGATCGACACCGGCGCGCCGATCGCCCCGGTCAGCTCCTCCACCAGTCGCGGGGAGTGCCAACCGGGCAGGTGCGAGGCGTAGCGCAGCTTCCCGGTGACCGGGTCCGGCGCACCGCCGAGCCCGATCGCGACCGTCCGCAGGCCCCCCGCGGGCACCCCGGCGGCGCGCACCGCCTCGGCGACGGCCGCGGCCACCCGCGGCACCGTCCCGGCGGCCGGGACGCCCTTGGTCGACACGGCGTGCTCGGTCAGCGTGTTGCCGGTGATGTCGGCGACGGCGACCCGGATCCCGCTGTTGGTGACGTCCAGCCCGGCCACGTACCCGGCCGCCGGATTCACCTGGTACAGCTGCGCGTTGGGCCCCGGCCCACCCTCCGTCGTCCCGACCGGCAGCACCAGCCCGGCCGCCTCCAGCCGGGACAGCAGCTGCGAGGCCGTCGGCTTCGACAACCCGGTCAACGCGCCGATCTGCGTCCGGGACAACGGCCCGTTCTCCAGCAGCAGTTCCAGCGCGGCCCGGTCGTTGATGGCGCGCAACAGGCTCGGCGTACCGGCGAGTGGAGCCTTGGCGGTGCTCTTGGTCATGCCGGGATCCTCCCCTTCCGCCGCCCCTGCGTGAACTGTTAGGAAACTTTCCAGTCGCTCGGAACAGGACCGTACGATCCCCGTCAGCACAGTGTCAATGCCCCCCACACCCTCGGATGCCGAAGCGTTACCGGACCCACGGCGGGCCCCGCCCCCACCCCAGCGGGCGCGGGACTGGATGGAGAAACCATCTGCCTGTGCCCAGCCGCTGAATTCAGGCGCGGCGGCCTCCTCCGATGAGGATGCCGCCGTACCAAGAAGGAAAGAGGAGAAGCTGGGTGTCGTGCCGCGGGGGGCCGCGGGGCGGAACCCCGGGTAAACGAGAGTAATTGGGGGGGGGGTGTTTAGGGGTCGTGCGGTGTAGGTTTGGGGTGGCAGGTAT
>NZ_JBHWIV010000084.1:0-38653 GCF_042731675.1 Kitasatospora sp. NPDC059827
ATTCTCGACGTTGTCTCTAAACGCTATGGCTGGGTGTCTCGGGGGCTCGGATTTGTGTATAAGAGCCAGGGTCTGACGGGAGGGCCCTCCGGGCGCTCGCGGGGGTGCCGGTTGCCGTCACCCGCGCGTCGCGTCACCCCTGGCAGGTGACCCGGATCGCGGCGGCCGCGAGGTGGGCGTGGGTGGCCCGGCCGGAGCCGGTCCAATCCTGGCCGCGGTTGTGGAGGCGGACGGTCAGTGGTCCGGCCTGGGCGCGGAAGGTGCCGGCGTCCACCCAGCTGCCTCGGTGGGAGACCTGGTCGACGGTGAAGGAGCCCAGCTCGGCCCCTGAGGCGGCGGCCACCGTGTAGTAGGCCGGGGCGCCGCCGACCTGTTGGACCGAGGAGGAGTCCGGGACGTAGACGGCGACGGCGCAGGAGGCCGGGCCGGGGCCGGTGTCGAAGGTCCACAGGGCGTAGGTGCTGTTGTCGTCCTTGGCGCGGTCGCCGGACATCGGGACCGCGTCGTACTGGCCGTCGCAGGAATCGCCGCCGTAGCCGCCGCTGCTGACGGTGACCCAGCCGTCGGCCCCCTGGCGGAACGCCCCGACCTCCTGGAACCGGGCGCCGGGGCCGGAGCAGCCGAGTCCGGCGACGGCCCGGTAGCCGGGGGCGGGCTGTGGGGCGGGCGGGGCCTGTGGGGCGGCCGGGGCGGCCTGGGCGGCCGAGGTGGGTGCCGCGGCTGGTGCGGGGGTGGTGGCCGCCGGGGCGGCGGGCCGGGCGGCCTGGGTCGTGGGCGGGGCCTGGTGCGGGTCGTCGGTCGGGGACGGCGCGGCGGACGGGCTCTCGGTGGGGTCGGCGGAGGTGCCGGGCGTCGCGGGCGTTGCGGTCGGCTCGGTCGGTGCGGGCGTCGGGGAGTGGGCCCGGCCGTGGGTGCCCAGGAGCGAGCGGCCGGTCGGCGCGGCGGCCGCGGCCGGGTCACCGCTGCCGCCGTCCGGCTCGATGAACGGGGCGACGAGCAGCAGGACCGCGCCGGTGGCCATCGCCGCGGCCATCGCGATCCGCCGGGCGTCCCAGCGGGACCGGTCGCCCAGCCGGCCGAGGCCGGCGGACAGCCGTGCGGCGAGCGGGCCGGCGGTGGGGTGCGGTGGGTCCGGTTCGCCTTCCTCTTCCTCGGCGATCCAGGGCAGTTGGAGGCCGGGGCCCGGCGTCCTGCCGTGCGGGTCCTCGTTCAACGGGGGCCTCCGGCGGGGTCGGTGAGGTCGGCGGGGACGGTGAGGGCCTCGGCCGGGGCCCCGGCGGTGTCCGCCCCGTCCGGCAGCGGTGCCCGGACCCCGGTGCGGGTCGGGCCGGACGGTGGCCGGGCCGGGGTTCCGGCCACCGCGGGCGCCGCCGCGCCGGCCGGGTGCGGCCGGGCGGGAGCGGGTGGGGGTGGGACGTGCACCGCGAGGAGTCCGGCCGCGACGAGGCCGACGGCGGCCGCGCAGCAGACCACGGCGGCCCGCCTCGGTGATTCGGTCCTGGTCACGTGCGCTCTCCCCGGGTGACGGTGCTCGCCGGGTTGCACGGCCGGCGGGCACCGACCGGTTCACGGTGCCGGCCGGTTCACGGGGGCCGGCCGGTTCACGCTGGTTCGAACCTCCCGGGCCCGCCGTCCGTGGTACGGGGTGAGGCCGGGCGACGAACCGGCGCGGACGGACGAGGGAGGACCGCAGCGATGGCCTGGTACCAGGGGCCGAGCCGGATCACGGTGACGGCGGTGGAGGGCGAGTGGCCGCAGCGGGCGGTGGTGACCGTCCGGGGCGCCGCCCCGGTGGAGATCCCGGCGACGGTCGGCGCGGTCCACCTGGTGGCGGCCGACAGCTGGCAGCTGGCGCTGGAGCACCGCTTCGGCTCCGAGTGGTGCCCCAACATCCGTGCGGTACAGGGGCGTTGGCAGGAGATCCGGGGTGTGCTGACGCAGTCCGTGCACAGCCGCAACCGTGACCGGGCGGGGGACCGCCGGGACCGCAACCTGGTGCTGCGGATCGAGCGGGTCGAGCCGGACGGCGGTGCACCCGCACCTGTGGCCGGGCCGGCGACGTCGGCGGCACGCCGCACCACGGCCTTCGGGGCGGCGGCTCCCGCGGCCTCGGGCGTACGGACGACCGCAGGCGGCTCGGCCTCGGCCCGCCCCGTCACCTCAGCGGCTCCGGGTGCCGCCCCCGCCACGGCGACCGCTTCCGCCGCCGTACCCGGCCTGCCCGGCCGTCCGCCCGCGCCGTACCGGCCGTCCCGGGGCGTCTGAGGGCGCGCCCGTCACGGCGGCCCGCCCTGCGCCAGCCGTTCCTTCACCCGCTCCACCTGCCGGGTCATCCGCCCCTGCTCGGCGGCGAGTTCGAGGGCGTGCTCCCAGTGGGCGCGGGCCTCGGCGGTCCGCCCCCGGTCGTACAGCACCTGCCCCATGACGTCCGCGAAGTCGAACTCGGCATGGGCCTGGTTGCCCTGGGCGCGGCCGAGTTCCAGGGCGCGGTGGATCTGCTCGACCGCCTCCTCGGAGCGGCCGAGCGCGCTCAGCACCTGGGCGTGGGTCTTGGTCGAGATCACCAGGTACGGGTCGGACTCGCGGCCGGCCAGCAGGGCGAGCGACTCGGTGATCGGTGCCAGGCCCTCCGCGGCCCGGTCGGCCCGCAGCAGGGCGTCGGCGAGGTTGTTGAGCGCCTGGGAGAGCGTCCGGTCGTCGCCGCCGGCCCGGGCCTCGGTGACCGTCTCGACGATGCCGGGGAGGGCCTTCACCGGGTCGCCGTAGTCGTCCAGGAAGCTGTTGCGCATGCTCAGGTAGCGGTGCCGCAGGACGGGCCGGCTCTCCGGGTCGGCGACGTCGACCGCGCGCGCGGACTGCTCCAGGGCCTCGGCCCGTCGGCCCAGCCAGCCCAGTGACAGGCTGTGGTTGGAGTACAGGTGCGGCCAGTCGGCGGCGGTCCCCGCGGCCTCGGCGGCGCGCAGCGCCGTCCGGGCGGAGTCCTCCCAGGCGCGGAACAGCCCGGCGTCCAGGTAGAGGTACCCGGCGTTCTCGACCATCCGGCAGGCGAGCTCGGGCCGCCCCCACCGGCCCGCCAGGGCGATCAGGCCGCGGACGGCGGGCTCCTCGCCCCGGAACCAGTCGAGCGCGTCCGCCGAGCTCGCGAACTCCGGCGCGCCGCCGGCGGGTTGTGCGGACGGGCGGTGGTGCCGGGCGTCCGGCCGGGCCAGGACGAGGCCGGCCGCCGTCGCGGCGAGGTAGTGGTCGAACAGCCGGGCCAGCGCGGCGTCCCGGGTGGCGGCCGGAAGCTCCTCGGCGGCCTGCCGGGCGTACAGCCGGACCAGGTCGTGCCGCTCGAACCGGCCGGGAACGGTCTCCGCCACCAGGTGCGCCCGGTGCAGCAGCTCCAGCGCGGCGGCCGCCGCCCGCAGCCCGGTGCCCGCCAGTGCGGCGGCGGCCCGGGTGTCGACCTGCTGGCCAGGGTGGATGCCGAGCAGCCGGAACAGCCCGGCGGCCGGGCCGGGCAGGCTGCGGACCGTCAGTTCCAGGGCCGCCGCCACGCTCAGTGTGCCCTGGGTGGCCAGCGCGGCCAGCCGGGAGCGCTCGTCGGCCAGTTCCCCGGCCAGGGTCGCCACCCGCCAGTGCGGGCGGGTGGCCAGCCGCGAACCGGCGATCCGCAGCGCCAGCGGCAGCCCCTCGCACAGTTCCACGACCCGCCGCGCCGCCTCCGGCTCGGCCGCCAGCCGGGGGCGGCCGGTGACCTCGGCGAGCACGTCGAAGGCGTCCCCGGCCGGGAGCGAGGCCAGCGGCAGCGCGCGGGCGTCCGCCTCGACGACCAGCTCGGTCAGCCGGTGCCGACTGGTCACCACGACCGCGCAGCCGGGCTCGACCGGCAGCAGCGGGCGGACCTGCCCGGCGTCGCGGGCGTTCTCCAGCACGATCAGCACCCGGCGCCCGGCCAGCAGCCTCCGGCAGGCGGCCGCGGCCTCCCCCGGGGTGGACGGCACGGCGCTCTCGTCGGCGCCGAGCGCCCGCAGCAGCTCGGCCAGGGCCTCCTCGGGGCGCAGCGGTTCGGTCTCGTCGAAGCCCCGCAGGTTGACGGAGACCCGCCCGTCCGGGAAGGCCGGTCCGAGCCGGTGCGACCAGCTCAGCACCAGGGCGGTCTTGCCGACCCCGGCCGGGCCGGTGACCAGCAGGACCGGGCCGTTGCCGCCGTACCCGGGCCGGTGCGTTCGCCGGAGGCTCGCGCACTGCTCGTCCAGCCAAGCCAGTTCGCCCGTCCGGCCGACGAAGCGGCGGGGAGCGCGCGGCAGTCGGGCGGGGGCGGGCTCGGGTCGCCCTTCCGCAGCGGCGGCGGCGACGGACCGGACCTGAGCCACGGCCTCGCGCAGTGCCGGCCCCGGGTCGATCCCGGCCTCCTCGGCGAGCCTGCCGCGCGCCTCCTCGTACACGGCGAGGGCCTCGGCGCTCCGGCCCTCCTGGTGGAGGCAGAGCACGGCGAGGCGGACGAGTGACTCGCGCAGCGGGTGCTCGGGGAGTACGGCGGTGAGCTGTGACGTCACCGACCGGCCCCGGCCGGTGCGCAGCGCGTGCCCGGCGAGCTGCTCCAACGCCTCGACCCGCAGGGTCTCCAGCCGTCCGGCGGCGGCTTCGCGCAGCGCGGCCGAGCCGCAGTCCGCCAGGGTCGGCCCGCGCCAGAGCGCGAGCGCCTCGCGCAGCAGCGGGACCGCGGCCTCCTCCCCGTCCGCGGTGCCGGCGCGGTCGAGCAGGCGCTCCAGTCGGTGGGTGTCGATCAGCTCCGGGTCGGCGTGCAGGACGTAGCCGGGTGCGCGGGTCTCCAGCCGGAGCCCGCCGTCCAGCAGGGTGCGCAGCCGGGCGATGTGGCCCTGGAGCGCGGCCCGGGCGGTGGACGGCGGGGCGTGCTCCCAGGCGAGGTCGACCAGCCGCTCGACCGGGACGACCCGGTTGGCCTCCAGCGCCAGCGCGGCCAGCACGGCCCGCCGCCGGGACCCCCCGACGTGCACGGGCACGCCCCGGTCGCTCCGCAGTTCCAACGGTCCCAGCAGGAGAATCCGCATGCCGCACCCGTGTTCCCAGTCCGTCCCGGCCCCCGGCTGCACCTTAGCCGGATCGCCCCTCGTCCCTCGCCCCACCCGACCGGGGCCGGGGACCGCCGGGCAGCCCGGCTCGCTCCGGCGGACCGGAGTGGTCCACGCCCCCGTCCTCCGGTCGAACGGCCGACGGGGGCACCGGCGCCGCTCCGGAGCACGGCCGAGTGGTTGGAGGTGACACCCCCCAATCAACCGGCTGGCCCCGGTCATCGGTTGCCTCCCGTCCGCAGGAACCTCGGAGACCGGCCGGCCGGCGGCGTAGCACGCCACCCGCGGAGCGCAGAACGGGAACGGCCGCCGCGTGATCATCAAGGGGTGTGTCGACGCGGCGAGGGTGGCGGCACCTGTGGCGTGCGACCCGCGTCTGACTTCCCGACACCCGGGCTCGACGGAATTCCTGGGCCGGAACCACGATCCTGGCGCACGGAGCGGCAGCTGCCGGGCCGACACCACCACGGGGTCCCCGACCTCCCTCACGCCCCGACTTTCCCGATTCCCGGTGGCGGCGCCTTCCGCGCGATTGACTGGGGGGACGGGCGAGACGCCGATCGGACGTGCGGACGCCACGGAACCGCAAGGCGATGGTGAAGGAGAGGAGACCTCGATGGCCGTGCAGGAACGCCCCGTCGTCGTGACCGGGTCGGGCAGCGTGCGGGGCGTCGTGGAGGGCGGCGTGGCCGCGTTCCGGGGCATCCCGTACGCGGCCTCCCCGGTGGGGGAGCGGCGCTTCGCCGCGCCCGGACCGCACCCGGGCTGGCCGGGCGTCCGGGACGCCGCCCGTCCGGGGCCGTCCGTGCCCCAGGGGCCGTCCCGGCTCGAAGCGGTGATGGGGCGGCGGGCCCCCGACTGGGACGAGGACGGCTGCCTCACCCTCAACGTGTGGTCGCCGGAGCCGCTGGGTCTGTCCGGCCCGCCGTCCGAGGGGTCCGCCCCGGGCGGCCGCCCGGTGCTGGTCTGGTTCCACGGCGGCGGGTTCAGCAGCGGATCCGGCGGCTGGGACTGGTACGACGGCCGGCACCTCGCCGCCGCCGGAGGCCTCGTCGTCGTCACCGCCAACTACCGCCTCGGACCGCTCGGTTACCTCCACCTTCCGGAGCTCGGCAGCGACAACCTCGGGGTGCGCGACCAGGCCGCCGTCCTCGCCTGGGTGCGGCACAACATCGCCGGCTTCGGCGGGGACCCGGAACTGCTCACCGTCGGCGGCCAGTCCGCCGGCGCCTACTCCGCCCTCCACCTCGCCCTCGCACCGGAGACCGGCCCGTGGATCGCGCGGGTCGTCACCCAGAGCGGCCCGTTCGGCCTCCCCCCGCAGGACCCCGGCGAAGCCGCCGACCACGCCCGCCGCTTCCTCGGGATCCTCGGCCTGGACCGCCGCCCCGACCCGCTGGCCGCGCTGCGCGCCGTCCCACCCGGGCAACTGCTCACCGCCTACGGGCAACTCGCCCGGGACGTCGCCCGCCCGGGCAAGGTCGCTCCGCCGATGTACCCCGTCCTCGGCGGCTACGGCCTGCCGGTGACCTGGCAGCAGGCCCTGGCCGACGGCCGCCTGGACGGCAAGCAGCTGCTGACCGGTACCACCGGGGACGAGATGACGGCGTTCTACGCCTTCGACCCGGCCGTCCGCACCGCCACCGCCGAGCGGGCCCGCGCGATCGCGGCGACCCTGGCGGAGGACGGCGCCGCACGCTACGACCGCACGGCCGCCGGTGTTCCACGGCCGCCGGGCGACATCCTCACCGAGGTCGCCACCGGACTCCAGTTCCGTGACCGGACCCTCGCCATCGCCGCCCACCACGCCGCGGCCGGCCACCCCACCTACGTCTACCGCTTCGACCGCACCCCGACCCCGGACCCGGCCCGCCTGGGCGCCACCCACTGCGCCGAACTCCCCTACCTCTTCGCCACCTTCGACGCCTACCCCGACAGCCCCATGCTCGGCGAGGCCACCCCCGCCGCCCGCACCCTCGGCCACGCGTTCTCCCACGCCGTGGCCACCTTCGCCGCCACCGGCCGTCCCCCCGCCGAGCACTGGCCGCCGTACGCCCGCGCCGACCCGACCACCGTCCGCCACTTCGGCTGACCCCGGGCCCCTCGGAGGCGCAGGCGAAGGGGGCTTGAATCTCCCGTCGGGGGAGACGCCAGGCAAGGGGAATGGACGGCGACACGCCTCACTCGATCGGCGAGCCGGTTCGGCGGGCCAGTCTCACGGTCAAGGCCATTCGATTCCACTCCGATCGCGAAATCGTGACGCCGACGGCCCTCAAAGGCGTCGCCTCCGGCAAGCCCTCGGCCGAGGTGGGCTATTGGACCGCGGTGCATGCGTGCGGGCGGAGCGTGGCGCCCCGCGCCCTTGAGGCCCTCACCGGCGGGGCCTTCGCCACCTTCGGGAACGGCGGGCTGGCGCAGCTGGAACTCCTGCATCAGGTGGACAACTCCGTCTCGTGCCGGGTCGCACAGAAGAGCCGGTACGCATTCGACCGCATCCTGCCCGCGGCACCGCCCGCCTTCCCCCCTCGACGGCCATCTGCACATCCGGCGCAGGGACGGCTGAGACCCACCCGCTTTCCACGGATCGGCGCACTTCGCGTCCCTCCCGGAACCGATCCGCAGGCCTTGAGCATTACCGGCCGGCAGGGCGTCACGAGGTCGAGAGCCCGCGCTCCTTCGGCGCACGGCC
Organism: Kitasatospora sp. NPDC059827; assembly: GCF_042731675.1. Lineage (NCBI taxonomy): Bacteria > Bacillati > Actinomycetota > Actinomycetes > Kitasatosporales > Streptomycetaceae > Kitasatospora > Kitasatospora sp. NPDC059827. Next base: position 7,768 of record NZ_JBHWIV010000084.1, read on the forward strand.
CTGGCTCCCGCCGCCACCGTGACGGCGCGCAGAGATGCCGGTTCCCGCATGCCGCTCGACAGCTGATGTCACAACAACCACTAACTCGCTGTCTCCATTCGTCAGCGACCACCCGGTCACGAGGGAGCGACAGGTGCGGTTCCGGGACGGCGGTGCATTCGATCCTCGCGGACGCTGAGGTCAGTGCTCGGGCGACCGAACACCGAGTGGACCCAGACCCGTCGAGCCGCCCGGAAAGGCAGCCGTTGGCGCGCAGGGCGAGCCTGGGAGCGGACCCGGGGGCTCGGCGAAGGGTGCGAATCATGACAGCGTAGAGCGGAGCGCCCTCGAACGGTCGGTGCTCGCCGACCTTCTCGTACGACCACCGCTCGTACATGTCCTGGACCCGGGGGTGGGCGACGTCGACGTAGAGCACGGCCAGCGCTTCGGCGCGTTGGGACGGCAGCGCCTCGTGGGGCTGCCCGGCGATGCCCACCGCCGGCCTGGTCGCGATAGGCATCGGCGTGGACGTCGATGAGCAGTTGGGCGTGGTGGGCGGGAAGTCGGTCGGCCCCATAGCGGCGAAGCACTGTCGTCATGGGGATTCCCTGGGTCGTTTCCTCGCGCCACTACTCGTCGACGCGAGGAAACAGTCTCCGGAGGTTTCGATCAGGGCGTGGTGGGGCCCGGGGCGAAGTAGTCGTGGAGCATCTCGGTGGTCCAGGCGGGCTGGTGGGTGTCGCCGCGGGGGCCGAACTCCTCGAACCAGGGCTTGACCTCGAGGATCGGCGTGCCGTCGACGGCGTCCAGGTCCTCCACGTGCAGGTCCAGGCCTTCGACCTTGAGGAGCCGGCAGCGGGAGGAGCCGAGCCAGTTGACGCGCCGCATGTTCCGGTGGCCGAAGACGCCGACCTCGGGCCACTGCGGGTTGTCGCGTGGGCGGCGGGCGCCGAAGTTCAGGTCGGTCGGGTCGGTGAGGTGGAAGCGGAAGATGACGTCGAGGTGGGAGAACGCCTCCAGCCCTTTGGTGGCCTCCGGTGGGAAGCGGTCGCCGTCGAGCCGGATGACGGCGCGGGTGCCTCCCCAGTAGTCGTCTGTGGGCTCGGTGCGACCCCCCACCACGTACCCGAGTGCCTCCACGGTGAAGACTTCGGTCACTGTGTTTCCCCTCCTGTGAACGGACCGCGCCAGGACGGCGGGTCAGGCGGTGGCCGCCAGGTACTCGGCGGCGCGCCGGTCGACGGTGTTGATGACCGGGACCTTACGGCCACGGTAGGTGGACAGCGCTCCTCGGATCTGCAGGGCGACGTCGCGGGTGCGGGCGGAGCGCACGCTCTGCATCGCGTCCAGCGATCGCGCCCAGATCGCGCAGGCCTCTTCGACGGAGTGCTGCTGGGCCTTCACGAGTCCGAGGTGGCCGAGGGTGACGGCGTGGGTGCGGGTGAACGCGGAGGCCTTGCGGGTCGCGACGCTGCGCTCGAACTCCCGGGCCGCGCCGTTCAGGTCGCCGATGTCCCGCAGGGCCGACGCCGTTTCATGGGCCAGGGATGCCTCGCCGAAGAAGAAGACCCGGGCCGGTTCGTCGTCGCCGGGGGAGGCCGCGGACAGGTCACGCTCGGCCTGGAGCAGCGCGGCGTTCGCCTCGGGGGCGCGTCCGGCTGCGGCGAGTGCGCGGGCGTGGACGACGCCGAGGAGAGAGCGCTCGCGTGGGCTCGCCAGCGCGTACCGGGCGCCGGACATGGAGGCTTCCGAGACCCTGACGGCGTGGCCCGGCTTTCCGAGGTCGACCGCCTGGTGGGCCATGGCGCGCAGGACGTGGGCGGCCATGGCGGGATCGTCGGCCTCGGCCGCCAGCTTCACGGCGACGGTGTAGTAGTGCTGGGCGGTGGGGTGTTCGCCGTTGTCGAAGGCCGTCCATCCGGCCAGGTAGGCGAGTTCGGAGGCCGCGGAGAACATGTCGCGTCGCACCTGGTCGGAGGCGAAGGTGCCGCGGAGGAAGTCGTGGACGTCGGTGAGGAGGTACTGGGCGACAGCCGTGCGGCCGTGCCCGCCGCCGCGGCGCTGGTCGAGCTGGGAGAACAGCCCGGTCATCTCCCGCACGGCCTCCACATCGGCCTGGCCGGCGCGGTGCCGACTGGTGTCGCGGCTGCCGGTGCGGGCCATGTGCTCCCACCAGCTGCTGGGTGGGACGGTCAATGCCGCGAGCGAGTACGGGAGGGTGCGGAGGAGCTGTCTGCGTTCCACGTCAACGTCGATCCGTCCAAGAGCCGCCAGGGCTTTCAGCGTATCCAAGTCCCAGTCCCGAAGATCCGGTTCCTCCTCGCCGAGTCCCATCGCGGCCAGGGTGACGTCCCGGTTCAGCCACCTGGTGAGGACTTCCGCGAGGTACTGTGGGAGGTTGCCGGACGGGGTCCAGCCGTAGCGGACCCACTGAGTGACGGATGATCGACTCGGCCGCGCGGGGTCGTCGTGGGCGGCCGCGACCGCGCACAGGGCCCGGGCGAGGGCTTCGTTGGGTCGACCGGATTCACGGATGAGCTGGCCCAACCGTTCGTTGGGCTGACGAGTACGCCCCATCGGGGTCTCCCTGGCGGTGCCGCTAAACACGTTAAACAGCGGACGGTCGCCAACACCTTACTCCTAGCGACCATGAACGGTTTCCTGTATCAGCAAGGCCGTTCAGGCCGTACGACATGTCCTGCACCCGCTCTCAGAGCGGTTGCAGACATGCCTTGGCACCCGACCCGAGTGAGTGAGGCGCCCCTCATGGAGCCGAGACCACACACCATCACGATGAGGTTCCCCGCGGAACTGGCGCAGATCGGCGCCGTTCGCCGTTGGGTCTCGAAGCAGCTGCCGATGCTCGGCCTGCGCCTGACCGATCAGCGGGTGGAGGACGCCCGGCTGGTGATGTCCGAGATCGCGGCCAACGCCGTGGTGCACGGCTGCGACGGGGGCCGGTCGGACGTGGAGCTGACTGCCGCTCTGCGCCTCTCCCCGACCGGGGTGCTGCGGATGTCCGTCGCCGACCCCGGGCCCGGTAGGCCCGAGCCCCGGAAGGCGGGGGAGGGTGCCACCAGCGGCAGGGGTCTGCTGCTGGTGGCCGGGGTGGTCGACCGGTTCGGCGTCGATGAGGGGCCGGACGGCAAGGTGGTGTGGGCCGAACTTGACCTGCCCGAGGCGGCGCGGCCCGTCCCCGCATCGGTCGCGGGTAGGCAGGTCGAGTCGCAGGTCGTGGTGCTGTGCACCGGCGCCGCCGTGCGGGTTTGGCGGCCCCGGTCCGCCGTCGGTGTGCGGCCCGGTCAGCAGCCTGAGCTCGACCGGATACCGGCGGCGTAACCACCCCATCCGCCCATCGACTTCGTACCGGAGGACTGCGCCGTGAGCGTCGGACCGCGCACCAGAACGCTGACCAGGATCACCAGTGAGGGCCGCAGGCACGAGGTCGCGGCCGCCTACGCGGCCCTGACCCAGGTCTGCACCGACATCGGCGACAACCCCTCCCAGGCCGAGCTGGTCGGCGAACACCCGCACCACGCCTGGTGGTTGCCCGCCTCCAGGGCGCTCGCCCTCGTGCATGCCGACGCGGACGAGGCAGGGGCCCTGCTGCGCGGTGCCCGGCTGCTCCACGAGCACCGGGTGGCCGCCGTGGCCCCGGACTACGACCAGGTCCGGATCGCCCACGGACGCGCGGTCACCTTCTGGCGCAGCCCCGGGCACCCGCTGCGCGACGTCGCCGCGAGCGCGCGGCTCACCGCGGCCGTGCACCGGATCCGGCCCGGCGCCGTTCTGTGGCTGGAGGACCACGACCCGTTCGAGGGGCTGCTGGACGGCCTGGACGACGTCGCGCTGGACGACGCGAGCCAGTGGTTCCTGCGCGAACGCGCCGCCGAGCTGCGCGAGGAGTGGGAGCGCGCCGAATGGCCGACGCCGTCCACGGTCATCCTCGGCGCACGCGCCATCGCCCCCTGCTACGGCGACGGTTCCCACCCCCGGCTGTTCCCGCAGTACCCGTTGCGGTACGGACACCGGGAGTGGGACCTCGTCGCCGCCCGCTGGCACACCGAGTTGCTGCGCGGCCACCGCGACGACCTCCACGCGTACACCGCGGCCTACACCGCCTACAGTCGCGCAGCCCTTGCCCCGCCCTACGGCCAGATCGGGGCCTGGCCGGACTACCAGACCGTGCGGGACGTCGTCGTGCTCACCGCCGTGACGGACACCGTGCGGCGCGCCCGCCTCGACACGCACCTGCGCAGGCAGGCCGCCCACCAGGTGGCCTGCCTGCGCGGCGCCCACCGGCCTCCCTGGACCTGGGGACGGCGATGACCTTCCAGCCCGAGCCGTCCCCGCAGCCCGCGGCTCCGCCGACCGGCCGCCACTGAACGAGAGAAGCAATCATGATCTTCACCCTGTCGGACGGCACCCGGGCCGAACTCCTCCTGCCACCGGCCGCCGACCTGCTCACTCAGGACCCGGGCACCATCCCCGTCCCGGAACGGCTGATCACCGACGGCTGGCTCACCCCCGTGACCGCCCAGCTCCTCCACCTCCTCGACCACGCCGACCCCCACGCCCTCGCCACCGCCTCCCACACCGTCCCCGGCCACACCCAGCTGCTCCTCGCCCACGCCCACCAGGACCAGCCCGCCCTCCACCTGTGCCTGCCCGACGGCACCCCCACCCCGCTCCGGGCTGCGGACCACACCGTCCTCCTGTTCCCCCTCGCGGGAATCCTGGACCTGGCCCTGTCCCGCCACCAGGACGACGCCGACCAGCGCCGGCCCCAGTACCTGCGCAGCCTCAACCCCGGCCAGCTCTGCGCCATCCACAGCGGTGCCACCACCGAACTGACCGCCCCCGCCCACAGCGTCCAGCTCGTCCTCACCCACCACCCCCTCGCCGCCCCCGACTCCCGACCGCTCACCCCCGCCGAGTACCAGGTCGCCGTGAAGGAGGCCCGCACCCGCCTCTCCCGCCCCGAGCCCCACGACTGCCGCAGGCCCGGCACCAGCCTCCAGGACATCCCCTACCTGCACCACGCCACCCTGGCGCAGCTCCACGCCCAGCAGGACGCCCTCCACCACCTCGCCGTCCACAAGAGCACCCTGTCCTACCTGACCACCACCGCCGTCCTCGACTACGAGCGCTTCGAGGCCAGCCGCACCACCCTGCTCCTGGACCGCATCGTCCTGGCCCTGGACACCTGGCGCGGCTTCGAGATCCGCCTCAACACCAACCCCCGACCCGCCAACCAGCGCCTTCCGCACACCCACGGCTACCCCTTCGGGGCCCGCGTCCTCACCGGCGGCTACCTCCACACCGTCTCCAGCCGCACCGACGGCCGCGACACCGGCCCCTTCACCGCCGACCAGCTGTGTCCGGCCGTCACCACCACCGAACTGCCGGGAAGCTCCTACACGCTGGGCACCGCCCTCGCGCACCAGGCCCTCATGCGCCCCGACACCACCACCCTGATGCTCCGCGGCCCCTACACGGCCACCGCCCACGCCGCCACCGACCTCGTCCCACCCGTCGATTCGTGGCCCCGGCCTGCCGACGGCGCCCCGCCCGTGCACTCGCGCCCCATGACCGACGCCGAACACCACGCCCTGTACCAGGCCCTCGCGGCGGACGGAGTCATCGAGCCCCTGCCGCGCGGCAACCGGTGAGCAGCAGCCGTGCCCGACGGCGCCCTTCCCGGCTTGGCAAGCTGGGGCACCACGAACGCCACCCGAGGCGAGGAGCCACCCGTGCATGCCGTCCTGACGACCGATCACCCCGCCTGGCAGCGCAACACCACCACCGACCACTGGCACCGCCCCCTGCGCACCGCCGGCGGCCGCTGGCTGGCCACGCTCACCCCGGCAGGCTTCGGCCTGGCCCGCGTGGACGGTGCGGAGGACCACGAGCCCGCCGTCGTGACCACCGACCCGGGCGACCTGCCCGACGCGGTGCCGACCGCCCTGCGCAGCGGGCTGCACGCCCTCGGGTCGAGCGTGCGCGTGGCCAACCCCTGGCTGTGGGACGCGATCACCACCGCGATCCTGCGCCAGGTCGTCCGCGCCGACCAGGCCCGCAAGCTCTACCGCACCTGGTGCGCCGTCCACGGCACCGAGCTGCCCGCCCACGGCTGCACCCACCACACAGCACCCGGGCCCGACGCAGTGCTCACCCTCACCGACGAGCAGTTCGCCGACGTCGGCACGACGTTCCACCGCACCGCGCTGCGCGCGGCCGCCACCGCCTACCTCGAACACCGCTCCCGCTGGGAGCAGTTGGACGCCGCAGCCCTGGTCGCCGCACTCGTGAACGTGCCGAGGATCGGCCCCTGGACGGCAGCCGCGGCCGCCGCGGACTTCACCGGCGACTTCTCGGTCTACCCGCACGCCGACCTCGCGGTCCGCACCTGGGCCGCCCGCATCGCCCCCGACCACCCCTGGCCCGCCGCCGACAAGCCGAAGAAGACCGAGGCCCTGTTCGGCGCGCACTGGCACCACCTGGCCGGCCACGACCCGCGCCACCTCCACACCCTGACCCTGTCGACACTCACCTGGGGGGCCCATGCCCGCACCGACCAGCTCGAAGGATCGGACCGGCACCACCCGTGACCCGGTCGCCGGTGCCGACCCGCACCGGATCCTCGACTGCCTGTTCGTCAACGCCCCGCTGCGCGACTACGACCTGCGCCCGCGCGTCAACGACTACACCCTGCCCGTCCTCGGCATGGGCTACCTCGCCACCCACGCCGCCCAGCACGGCTTCAACGTCGGCATCCTGGACGCCGAGGCCCACGGACTCGGCGTCCAGGACACCACCGACCTCATCAACGAACTGAGGCCGCGCTGGGTGGGCTTCAACCTCCTCGCCCCGACCTACGACCTCACGGCGAGGATCGCGGCCGGGCTCGACCCGGTGATCTCCCTGATGGCCGGCGGCCACCACGCCAAGGCCGACCCGCAACGTGTGCTCGCCGATCCGCGGTTCGCGCGGCTGGATGCCCTGCTGGTCGGCGAGGGCGAGACCCGGGTCACCGCGCTCCTCGGCGACGTCCACCGCCGTCGGGAGCTGCCGAAGGTGATGTGGCGCGACCGCCTCCTCGGCACCACCGCCACCGGCATCCCACGGAACGGTGACACCGCCCGCTGGCTCGCCCCCGACATCAACTCGCTCCTCCTCGACCGCCGCTACCTCACCCAGGACCCGTTCCAGGCCGACGACGGTCGCTGGGAGGCCAACCTCGTCTGCTCGCGCGGCTGCCCCTACGAGTGCGGGTTCTGCGGCGCCGCCGCTTCCATGAACCCCGAGGTCAGCATCCGTACCCGTACCCCCGAGAACATCATCGCCGAGATGCACCAGCTCCACGACCTGTACGGCTGCACCGCGTTCAGGGCCGTCGACGACCTGTTCCTCGGCGCGCGCCGCATCATCCACCCCGCCCTGGAGGCCTTCGCCGCCGGACGCATCGGTGAGAAGTACGTCTGGGACGCCACCGGGCGGATCAACGTCCTCGACCGCGAGGACGACACCGTCCTGGAGCAGCTGCGCGCCAACGGACTGCGCGAGGTCGCGCTCGGCATCGAGTCCGGCTCCCCGCGGATCCTGCGGGCGATGGACAAGCGGATCACGCCCGAGATGACCCTCGACGTCACCCGTCGACTCCTGGAACGCGGCGTCGGCGTCAAGGGCTACTTCATCCTCGGCTACCCCGGCGAGACCCGGGACGACGCGCTCGCCACCCTCGCCCACATCCGCGAACTCTGGGCCCTCTCGGACCGCTCGGAGGGCACCTTTCGGGCCTCCGCCTTCACCTTCCGTCCCTACCCCGGCAGCCCCGTCTTCCAGCGCCTCGTCCAGCAGGGCCACGACCCCGAGGCCCTGCAGACCTACCAGGACATCGACCTCACCGACCACGGCGCCGACGAGGCGATGCGCGGCCGTGACGAGTTCAACTTCGGCACCGGCCAGCAGTTCGGCGACGTCCCCCTCGCCCAGCTCCACGGCTGGCTCGCCGACATCTCCCGCGAACAGCACCACCGCACCACCAGCACCCGTCAGGAGGTCGGGACATGAGCGGCCTGCTGATCAGCGTCGACGGGCCCAGCGGACTGGGCAAGTCCACCGCCGTCGCCGCCACCGCCCGCGCTCTCGCCGCGTCCGGACACACCGTCCACACCGCCACCGGCCCCTCGACCACCCCCTACGGCACCGCAGTACGCCAGGCCGCCGCGACGATGCGCGGCCGCGCCCTCGCCCTGGCCGTCGCCGCCGACCGCCTCCACCAACTCGACACCGACATCCGCCCCCACCGCGCCGCCGGCGCCACCGTACTGATGGACCGCTGGATGGCCTCCACCCTCGTCCTCCAACGTGCCGACGGCGTCGACGTCGACTTCCTCCTCACCATCAACCAGGGCACCGACGTCCCCGACCTCGCGGTCATCCTCACCGCCGACCCGGACACCGTGCAGCGCCGCCTGGCCGTCCGCGGCACCCGGCACCGCTTCGAGCTCGACGCCACCGCCACCGCCCGCGAACTCCGGCTCTACACCGAGGCCGTCCCGATCCTGAACCGCCTCGGCTACCGGCTCCACACCATCGACACCACCCACCTCACCGCCGAGCAGACCGCACAGGCCATCCTGGGAGCAGTCCCGGACCGAGCGATCAACACCAAAACCCCACAGGGAAGTGAGAGAGAGCATGAGTAGCAGCGCAACCACCCCGCCGCCGGTGGTCGACGTCCACGTGATCGCCCGCACCCCCGACGGAAAGATCCTGCTGTCCCAACGCGGCGGCCCCTACGGCTACGGCCAGTGGCACGCCCCCAGTGGCAAGCTCGACCCCGGCGAGAAGCCGGCCCACGGCGCCGCCCGCGAACTCGACGAGGAGACCGGCCTCCTGGTCGACCCGGACCACCTCCGCCTCGCCTACACCGTCCTGCACCACCAGGACCCCACCACGCTGCGCCTCGGCCTGTTCTTCGTCGCCACCGAGTGGGAGGGCGAGCCCGTCAACCGCGAACCCGAGAAGTGCCTCGATCTGCGCTTCTTCGCCGAGGACGCCCTGCCCGAGGAACTGATCCCCTACCCGGCCGCCGGTATCCACGGAGCCCTCACCGACCCAGGCGGCCTGGCGCACCACAACTGGCCTTCCGCATAAGGGCGGGGGAGGCCTGGCACACCCCGGCCTCCCGCGGAATAGCACGATATGACGTGGTACCGGACAGGGGGCGCACTGGTCGACGACCGCGATCGGCGGGACGCGTCGATCGCGGGGCACCGGATCACGCCGTGCTAGACCAGGGGTGGTAGTCGCTGCTGCGAGTGCATCGGCGCGTGCCTGGAGCGTGAGGGAGGCGGCGAATGCGCTCACCACGGCCGGCGGAACAGGAGGACATCATCCTCGGCGTTCCTCCGACGAGTGATCAGAGGACCTGGGACCGGCTCGCTGAGGAGGATGCCGCAGCGGCCGGTCTCGCAGGCAACTGGCTGGCTGGCGCCAGAGCTGATGGCGGGGCCACAGTGCAACAAGAAGCCTCGACGGCCAACTTTGCCCCACAGCCGGACGAGTTGCCGCTGTGGGACCAGTACAGCATCAGTTCCTCGGAACCGGTCAAGACGACGGACCAGGCCGGACTGCCCGACCTCAAGGCGCAGCTCCGAGAGGTGGTCGAAGCCTGGACGGAGATCGTGCCCGAGGGCAGCCATTCGGCCGACGATCTGAGGGCGGCCCTGGAAGCCGATGTCGAGGCACTTCAAGTCCGATGGCGGCACATCACCACGACTCCGGCCGCACCCGAAGCGGCGGCGGCGACGGGCGTAACGGGCTCCTCCATCGCAGGGCGTAGCGCCGAGGCCGTCAACGCGGCACTCCGCGCTGCCGATCGAAGCCACCCGGCCCTTCAAGGTCTGCGGGAATGGCGAGAGATCCGAATCGTGCGGGAAGCGGTCGCTCGACTGTGGCGGAACATCACGACGAAGGCAGGCGAGTGGGCCCACCGGCTCCTCGCCGACCACCGTGTTTCCGAGTTCCTGCGCAACGCATCGATCCACGCCTGCGAGCGAATCGCCCAACTGGCCCATCAGGGAGCTGACCTGCTGCGCCGGAGGCAGGGGGCACTACCCACCGCCGCGACCCTGCTCGTCCTCGGCGAGACGGCGAGTGCCTACAGCACCTCTGCGCGGAGTCGGACCAGCCTTCCCACGGCCGTGGCACTGCTCTCCTCGGGCACCGCTCTGCAGTCCGCTCCCCGGAGCAGGTCGTCCTCCGGCACCATCGACGTTCCCGACCTTCGCAGGATGGGTGAGGCGTTGGAGCGCCCGAGCCCGATGACTGTGCAGGGTCGGCGTGTCTCGGCGGACGCGGCGAAGGCCAGGTCGGGCCGTCAGGCACAACGGCGGTCGGCTGCCGGCGTCGGGGAGCAGCCCGCACACCTGCGACCCGATGGAGTGGCCGTCCAGCAGGGGCGTCGTCCGAAGCAGAAGTGAGTCAAGTCAGAGGTGCGCCCGCTGTGTTCACCCGATCCGGTGAGTTTCACCACCCGACAGCCCGCGTCGATCCACAGGGCAGGGTGACCGCGTCCATCGAGCCGCCGCCCGTGGTTGCCTGACGTCGTACAGCGACCCGAGGAGGACCGAACTATGACCCCGAACTCCGCTACGGCGGAAGGCGTCGAGCTGGCAGCCGCTGCCGTTCTGAGGAACACCGCCGTTGCCGCGCACGCGCTCGCCGACCTGGCCGTGCGTGACGACCGCTACGACCAACTGGCCGCCCTGGCCGCGGCCTCCTACGCCACCGAAGCAACGATCTACCTACCGTTGCCCGACAGCGTCCCCGGCGACCTCGGCCGAGCGGCGGACCACGACCTGGTCGGCCGGCTCACCGCCCTTGCCGACGCCCTGGACTCGCTCGCCCGAACCTCGGACGACGTCCAGCAGCTGCGGGACCGCCACACGGCCGCCCTCCACACCCGCGACGCGGCCACAGCGCTGCGCAACGCCCTGCCGGTCGACCAGGGGCCCGTCGGCTGATGGACGTCACCTGGGGCGACTTCATCACGCTCGCGGCATCCAGGCTCGAGTACGCCCTGGCGGCGCTCACTCTCGCCGACGCCGAGAGCCGCAGCACCCCGGGCCAGCACGCCGCCCGCAGCGGCGCGCTGGCGGACATCTTCCAACTGCTCCACCGCAACACCGATCGCTTCGGCCCGCACGCCCCCGACCCGCTCGGTATCGCGGAGGGCGACGTCTCCCGACTGCACAGCAACATGGACATCCTCGGGCGCTTGCTGCGGGACGAGTCCTTCTACGCCTGGTCCGAGCCCGACCCCGCGGCCTCGCACCTGACCGACGCCGTACGTTTCCTCCGACTCGCGGGTGACCTGCTCGCCAGCCATCACGGTCCGGACGGCGAAGCCCGCAGCCCGTACGCCGCCTACCTGGACAGCGGTGGGGTTGCGCGGCACGTCGTCGCGGAGACCGCCGAACTCGCCAGTGTTGCTGGGCGGGTGGCGGTACGGATCGGCCAGCTGTGCCCGCCCGATCGTCGGGTGGTCCGCAGCCACACCGTGGCCTACCGGCTCAGGGAACGCGCGGTGCTGATCGAGCAGGCGACCATCGGCATCCACCGCCAGCTCAGCTCGCCCCGCCCGTCCGTGCCGGCTCCCGGCCTTCTCCACCTTCCGGCTGCCGCGACTGTCCCGCCGTCCCCGGTCCGGCCGGGAGAACCGCAGGGGGAAGCGCTCCGGGCCGCCGGTGCGGGTCTGGAGTGGCTCGCCGCCCACGCGGCGCAGCAGGCGTCACGGAACCTACCGGACGCCACCGCCGCCGAGCTGTCGATCGCCTCCGACCACTCCGCGGTCGCGCACCTGCTCACCGCCCGTCTGATCGCTCACACCCGAGATCTGCTGAGCGCCGATCCCGTGGCCCGCGGTCTCCTCGACACGGCCGGAGGCGCCCTGCGCACAGCGGCTCAGGCCTGGCAACAGGCCGCGGCCGGCTGGAAGTCCGGCCTCGGGAGCGCACCGGCGACGGTGAACCCTCGCTTCGTACGGGAGGCCGAGTTCGCCGTGGTCCGGCTCGGCCGCACTCTCTTCTCCTCCGGCTGGACCCCGCGTGACGGCGGTCGGCGCACCCCCAGGGCCGCGGATGAGATCATCCGGGCCCCGGCCGACACGTCGCACCTGCTGGCCGTCGTCCACGCTGTTCCCGCTGCGGGCCAGGTCCTTGCCGAGCACGTCCCCCGCATCGCGGAGGCGCTGGTCCGGCGCGGAGGCCTGCTCAGCTCCGACCCCGCCCACAACCCGAGAGGCAGCGCGCCCTCGGACCAGATCAAGGACGGCTGGACCAGGTGGTACCCGGCGTCGCCCGAGCAGATCCGCGAGGTCACCGAGGCGTACAACCGCGCCCGCCAGGCGTCCGCCGCCGCGCAGACCGCGACCGCCCGTGCGGCCGAGGCGGTCGGCCACCCGCTCGGACGGGCCGTTCTCGACGCCGATCGCCGGAACACGCTCGGCTTCACCGGCGACCCCTCCTACGACACCCGGCGTGTGCAGGCCGCCGCGGCGCGCGCCCGGAGCACGAGGGTGCCGGCGCGACCGCTGGAGCCGGCTCGGATGCCCGCGAACCGGGCGGCCGAGCTGGCGCGGGAGGTGGCCAGCGTGCAAGCGCACCGGAGGACCCGTTAGCCGTCGGGTCGGTTGTCGTCCTGAGTTGTGCACCAGGCGCTCGGTACGGTTCCGGGTAGCCGGTGCTCGATTCGGTGCTCGCCCTTGGTACAGCCCGAGAACGGGCCACCTGGTCCGCGCAGCGCCGCCATGCAGGGGCGGTAGTGGTCGCGGTACCAGGTGCTCGGACCGGTGTAACCGCAGACGGCGGGGTCGGTGAGTTCCTGCCAGGCCAGCCACAGCGCGTGCAGGGCGCCCACCGCGTCCCAGTGTTCGGTCCAGAGATGGCACCAGCGGGCCTCGGCCGAGGGCTCACCGAGGCAGCCGGGGACCAGGACTCCCTCCACCCACTCGGCGAGCAGGCGCAGCTCCGCGTAGAGTTCCTCGCCTTCGAGGAGGAAGATGAACGGCGGGTAGCGCGGGTCGTTGTGCTCTTCCGGTGCTGTTTCTGGTTCCGCGCTGCCGGTGGCGAGTCGGCCCGTTGCCTCCGCCGCGCTGCGAGCGACGGCTTCCACCTTGACGCGCATCGCGGCAAGTTCCGCCTTGAGGTCCTCGACGTCCTCGGCCATCGAGACCATGGTGGGGATGTGCGTGCCCGAACTCGGGTGTTCAGCCACGGCGTTGTGCCTTCCGCTCCTCCCAGGCGAGATTGGCTCTCTTGGCGATGGCAGCCTCCTCGGTCTTCATGGCGGGGCCGAGGTGTGCCATGGCCTGCTCCTCGTACCAGGGCCGCAGGGCGAGCTGGGCGACGGGCATGCCGGTGGCCAGCAGCAGGGCGGTGCCGCGCTTCATGGCGCGGATCTGGGCGGGTTCGAGGATCTGCTCGCGCTGTTCGCTGATCGAGGTGGAACCGCCGTCGCGGCTCCTGGTGTAGGAGCCGCGCGTCACTTCGTGGTTGCCGACCAGGGTGGCGATGTCGTTGACGAACCGGGGGTCGTCGAGGCCCACCCCGATGATCTTCTTCGTGCTGGCTCCCCAGAGGGCGTTCATGCCGGCCTCACCCCAGGCCCGCACGCCCTGGGCGTAGCTCTGGAAGATGCTGAGCGCGGTGATGCCGCGCGAGCCGAGGTGGCTGTAGAGGTCCGGAAGGTCGGCGATGGGACAGATGTTGGCGACCTCGTCGAGGACCGCGCGCATCGGCTCGGGCAGACGTCCGCCGTGGCGCTCGCCGGCCTCGGACGCCGTGGTGAACACGGCGTCGGTCAGGGCGGCGACGATGGCGGCGGCGGCCCCGGACTTCTTGCTGAGCAGGTACAGGGAGTCCCGGCTGAGCGCGAACTCCTCGGGTCGGAACCGCGGACGGTGCCGGTCCGGGAGCATCCAGGCGAGCACCTTCTCGTCGCGCAGCGCCGAGACCGCGGTACGGGCGTTCTGGTAGATGCCGGACTGCGTCTCCTCGGCGATGTTGATGGAACTGTCGACCTGCTCGGCCAGGACCTCCTCGTACCGGTAGAGGATCCGCAGGGGTGCCCGCTCCTTGGGGTCGGCCAGCCAACGGAGCACGTCCCGCACGGTGGCGCCGTCCCACCAGGCGGCGCGGAACATGCCGACCAGCAGGTCGCTGGCTCCCTGGGCCCAGAACGGGTCGGCGGTGTCGCTCTTGACCTGGGCGATGAAGTGCGAGGCGAGGCGCTCGGCGCGGTCGAGGGTCTCGGCCTCGGCGATGATGTCCCACCACCAGGCGCGTTCGACCTGGGCGATGCCCTGGGTGTCGAAGGTCCAGGTGTTGCCCGCCCGTCGGCGGGCGGCGAGCGTGGCGGCATAGACGTCGGGTTTGTTGCTGGTCACCAACAAGGAGGCCGGCGCCCCTTCGGCGACGGGGATCGCCAGCGTGCTCGACTTGCCCGCGCGAGGGGCCATCAGGGCGAGGTAGGTGTCCTCGTCGGAACCCCGCAGTTCGACGCCGGTGGGGAGGTGGTCCCCGAGGAGCACGCCGCGATCGCGCGGGGCGACGTCGCGTGCTCTGACGTCCCGGAGGGAGGCGCGCAGCCGGGTGGCGGTACGGGCGGCCCGCCTGGGGGCGAGATCGCGCACCTGGTGCAGGGTGGCGAGGTGGGAGGCGTTGTGGAACCAGCGCAGGGCGGCCCACAGACCCCAGACGACCCCGGCGACGACGGCCAGGTCGAAGAACGCGGCGCCGATCCCGCTGGCCGTCGCGGAGTGCGGCCAGACGGAGTTCCAGTCGCGCGTCATCTCGAAGACCGTGTACGGGCTGAGCGGAGGGGCGTCGGCCTCTGCGAGAACAGCCCCGACCGCGGCTCCCGCCCAGGTGGACGCGGACAACACCATCGAGCCGCCGACGAGGACTCCGCCTGCGAGCCACATCCGGTCATTCTCCGTCATCATGGGCGGGCACTCCCAGGCTCGTTCTCCACCGAATCGGTGTGGTACAGCCGGCGCTCGGTCGCGGTGAGCTCCATGGCCGCGGCGATGCCGGGCCGCGTGCCCAACTTGATCAGGTACTTTCCACGGCCCGGGTGGATCTGGTCGGAGGTGTCGAGACCGCTGCTGGTGGCCGAGGCCCAGGACTCGATCATCATGCGTTCCTGCTCGGTGAGGGCCCGTCGCCCCGAGACCCGGCCGAGTTCCTCGCCGGTGGAGCCGCCGATCACCCAGGTGTCGCACCTGTCCATCAGCCCCCTTGCCTTCGCCCGGTCCTCCTCGGTCGGGAGGGACTCGGAGTCGAGGGTCGAGTGCGTCGCGTAGATGCTGACGTCCTCCGTGGTCCGGTTCAGGCGGCTGATGGCGTCCATCGCGTCGACCAGGCCGGGGCCCGCGCGCAGCGCCCGCCACATCTCGTCCATGGGGAGGACGAGTTTGCGGCGCAGCAGACCGAGACTTCGCGCGCTGTCGATGGAGGAGTAGGCGTAGGCCCAGCTGGCGATCATCCCGGCGGAGACGACGTCATTGCCCCGGGCCCTGAGGGCACTGATGTCGACGGAGACGGCCGGTGCGTTCAGATCGATCGGCGACGTGGTGGGTCCGTCGAACATCCCCTTGAGCGGACCACCGACCAGGTTGTCCAGGCCGGCCACGATCGAGCGGGTCAGATCGAGGTACGTGTCGCCCTCGGCGGCGAGCTTGGCCCGTAGCACCTCCGGGGCCTGCCGGAGGACGGCGGTGACGTCCGGAACCACTGGATCGGCGCCCGGGACGGCGTCTGCGGCGAGTTGGACGGCGGTGGTCAGCGCCGAACGCTCGATCTCGTTCGCCTGGCGGCCGAGCCCCACCCGGGTTGCCAGCAGGGCCCCAAGGGTTTCCAGACGGCGGCCGGTGAGGACGTCGAGCAGGGCTTCGCGTTCGGCAGCGGGCAGACCGGGCAAGCGGTGCTTGAGCGGCCCGGAGTCCAAGGGGTTGATCCGTTCGGTACCGGTGCCGATCCGCAGGACACTGCCGCCGAGTTCGCGGACCAGTACGGCGTACTCGCCCTTGACGTCGGCCGGAACGCACATCATGTGGCCGTACGCGACGTACACCAGGCAGATCCGTTTGATCAGGGCGGACTTGCCGACACCGGGCTGCGCCATCACCCAGACACCCGGGTTGGTGGTGAGCCTGCCGGTCCAGCCGGAGGGGTCGATGCACACCAGCTCGCCGGTGAGGACGTCGCGGCCGACCGGGACTCCCCGTGCCGGCAGGCCCGCGCCCAGCAGGAACGGGTCGATCAGCGCGATCTGACTGGTGGGGCCGGTGTAGACGGCACCGGTGTCCTCCACCGCGACGCGGCCTGCGAACGGGCCGCCCCAGCCAAGCCGCGGCGCGTGGATCCGGCGTGCGTGTCCCAGGGACCGCGCCCGGCCCGGGGGAGTCTCTTCGTGGGCCCACCGAGGAGTGCGGAGCTGCGCCTTGTCCGGCATCGAGAACTCCTCTACTTCACCAGGGGGTTGTAACCGATGGGCAGTCCGGCTGCGAAGACGGCGGCCTGAGCACCGAACGCCGGTCGCATGCGGATCCCCCGGGTGCCGGCGACCGCGAGCTTGAGTTCCTGTTGGGCAGCGGGAAGCTCGGAGGGCTTGTCGGCGGTGACGGTGACCCACAGGGTCCAGTCGACGACCTGGGCCCCGCCGGCGACCTGACGGGCGGCCTGCTCGGCACGCTGGTAGTCCGCCTTCTGACTCCACCTGGCGCGGCCCTTCACTTCGGCGGTGGCCTGTGCCCGGTGCTCGGCGGCGGAGATCTCCCGCTCCAACAGTGCCTCGCCCTCGTGCGGATCCAGGACCCGGTAGCCCAGGGTGATCCGTCGGCGGAAGCGGCCCGGGGCCAGCAGCGGCAGCAGAGTGCTGTAGGGAATCGGGCGGCGGGGCATCTCCTGGAGCACCCAGCTGGCGGACACCGCGCCGTCGTGTGCATAGGACTCCACCCAGTCGTCGGCCGCGATCGGACCGCAATCGCCCCACTGCAGTTCGTCGAACTGCTCGTCCCGGGCGAGGGCCACGCCGGGGTCGTACGCGGAGCGGACGATCCGGCGCAGGTCGGTCGGGGTGGTCCGGCGGACGATGTCGGTGCCAGTCCCGCTCAGGTCCAGGGTGTCGACCACCCGAAGCGTCTCGCCGACCTGTTCGGCGAGGTCGGTCGGGGGGTTGGCGGTGGCACACGGATCGACGGTGACGCTGAGCCAGGAGGCGACCTGGGCGGTGGCACGCGGAGTGGTGCGCACCAGCTCGTCGATGACGTCCAGCGCCAGGCGAGGGGCGTCGGGTCGCCGTCGGTGCTGGACGTCGTCGGCCAGGGCCTCGCCGGCTCCGGGGGTGATCTGGATGGTGACCGAGGCGCCCTTGATCTGCTCGGCCGTCGACATGGTGTTGAGGACTTCGCCCCACGTTCGCAGCCCGGAGCAGACGGCACTGGTGGGGGCCATGAGGCTTCCCCTGGGCGCGAGCAGCGTTGAGACCGTCATCCGACCCGTGGTGCGGTCGTGGACGACACCGACCTTGCGGCCGCTGGTCGGGTCGTGGGCGGCGATCAGTGACGAGCTCGCCCCTACCCCGGGCAGGTCGAGCACGTAGGGCTGGGGGAGGAGGACCCGCCGGTAGGAGGTGGTCCCCGTGCGGTATCCGCGCTGCCACGCCAACTTGGCCCGGTAGTAGGCCAGCGCGGACATCCCGTGCCGACGGACGGCGGCCAGACCGACGACCGCCCCGGTCAGCGGGAGGGTGACGAGCAGGCTGGCCGGGTGGCGGACGCCGATGAGACCATCCGCGGTCAGGACCGCTGCCGCACCGATCGTTGCTTCCTTCGACAGGTTCCCCATCCCGAAGGAGCGACGGGTGCGCAGGCCGCTCACCATCAACCCGTCGGGTACCTCGTGGGCACTCACAGCTGTCCCTCCGATCCGTTCCCGATCTCACCCGCGCCGCGCTGTACAGCGCTGTTCAGTCCGTCCAGGACCTGGATGGCGAGGCCCGCCCCACCCGCCGCGGTGCCTGCTGCTCCTGCACCCGCTGGGCCCAGGGCAGGCCCCGAACCGCCGGAGCCCGGTGCGCCGTCGGCGCCGGGCGTGCCGTCAAGGGGCGCAGCTGGTGCGGGAATCCGGGCAGCCTGGTTACGAGCTGCCTGGGAGAGCGCATCGCCGCCCGTCGACGACTGCCCGTCGACGCCCGCGTTCGTGGACATCGACTGCTCGACACGGCGGGCGTGTTCGACCGCACTGGTCGCCCCGCTCCCGCCCTCGGCGCCCGGGCCTCCGGATTCGGCTCCCTCGCTGTGCCCTCTGCGGGCGGCGTAAGCCCCGGCGGCCGACAAGGCGGCGACCGCTCCGCCCGAGCCCATGGCGGTGCCGACTTCGTCGGCGACCGGTCCGAAGATCCGCACCAACGCGGCCGGGGCGAGTGCCCCGAGCAGCAGCGTGGTCAGCCCGCGCAGCCATTCGACCACCGAGTCGGCATGGCCGAACTCGGCGAAGCCGGTGCAGATGATGACCGCGACCATCGGCTTGTATGCGATGCCGATGAGGATCGACCTGATCAGCAGCGGAGCCCACTTGCGGGTGGTCTCGCCGCCGACCCGGCCGGCTCCGGCGATCGGGAGGAGCAGGCACTGGATCGGGATGGCGGAGTTCCGCAGGAAGATCAGCACGAGCTGGACGAAGCCGACCGGCACCAGGACCAGCAGGCCGCAGATCACGATGAAGGGGTTGACCACATGGGGAACCAGGACGTCGACGATGTGGCCGGTGGCGGCCCCGGTGTCGCCGAAGGTGTTGTCGACCAGCCCGTCGGTCAGCGTGTCCCCTGCCCTGAGCAGCAGTGCGACGCCCGCGACACCGCCCACGCACAACAGGCAGTTCTGCAGCCACCCGCTCAGGGCCTGGCCGAGGTGACGCATCTGCCCGGTGACGGCCATCCGCCCGATCTGCCACACCAGGCCGACCACTGAGATGATCAGCCCGAGCCACACCAGCATGCCGGCCAAGGTCGCGTGCTCACCGAACAGCCCGGTGTCCTCCAGCCGCAGCGACGGCCCCTGGAGGGCGACCGTCAGTGTGAACTTCACCAGGGCCTTGACGAAGGCGATCCCGGCTTTGAGCAGTTCCCCGATGGTGGAGTTCCAGACGTCGGTCCACTCGGCCTCGATCGTCCGATCGACGGTCTCACCGATGTGCTCGCAGTGGTGGCCGTTGGTGAGGTAGTCGTAGGCCCCGACCACCCCGTACTCACAACCCGCCTGGGCGAGCGAACCGATGATTCCGGGCTTGTCGTCAGCGATCGCGGGCGGGGCGAGTGCGACGAGGCCGCACAGGGTGACGACAGCCAGCAGCGCGGCGACCAGACGGTTCCTCACGAGGCCTGCCTGATCGCGGTCCAACCCTGCGCGTTGAAGGCGGGGTCGCCGGGGGCCGCGATCTCCGGCACCGAGTCCGGAGCCGGGGACGTACCGCCGGTGGGGTCGAGCTTCCAGTCTCCGTCCCGCCACACCACCCCGATGGTGCCCACCGCGTACGACACGGCCTCGGGCCTGGTCTCACCGGCCTTCTGGGCGGTGCGCAGCAGCAAGTGGGCGGTGACGGAGTCGGGTTGGGCCTGGACGAGCTTGAAGCCGACCAGGTGGGTTCGAACCCAGGCGCCGGCCGGCAACGGGCCCGATTCCGGCAGGCCCATCGTGGAGCGGGCGCGTGCGTCCGCCTTCGCTGCGCCCTGGCGGATCCGCTGCTCCCTGGTCGGGGTCCGATCGGAGGCAGCCGTGTAGGTCGTGTAGAAGGTGAGTTGTTCGTCCACCAGGGTCGTGGAGCCCTCGACGTCGAAGCCGGAGGAGGCGACCAGCATGCCGATCGCGCCGTCGGTGCTGTGGGGGAAGCCGACTTCCCGACTGCCGACGGTACGGGTGCCCCGGGGCGCGGCGAGCCATCGCTGCGGTTCGGTCCACGTGGTCGGCAGGCTGTACGTCGACACCGGTAGCGGGGGCGCTGCGACCGCGGTGGCCGGGGGTTCGCTGGGCTGAGCCTTCGACGGCTGAGCATCGCCACCGGACAGGGCCGTGTAACCGGTCAGGCCGACGACGATGGCGAGCAGCGCCCCCGCGCTCCACAGGGCAGAACGTGAGAGGACTCCGTCCCTCCTCCGGGTCCGCACCGGTCAGCCCACGATGCCGTTGAGGATGCTGATCAGCGAGCCGGACAACAGGATCGCCGCGACTCCGGCCCCCATCCACTTGAACGGTTCGCTGCCGCCGCCGTGGCGGCTCTTCTCGGCCGTGGCGAGCTTGAACACACCGAACCCGGTGGCGAAGACGCCGGCGAGGACGAGGAGCCACAAGCCGTAGCCGAACAGGGTCGAGACCATGCCGTCCATGCCGGGGATCTTGGTCGGCTTGGCGGCAGGGATGAGGTCTTCCGCTATGAACATCTGTCACTTCCCTTCGAGCTGGGCGCGAAGCCGGGCAGCCGCGCGCGCCACGACGGCATCGGCCAGGGCGTCCTCCGCTCGCTCGACCGAGCGGAGTACCGGCAGGTACGGCAGGTAGGTGGTTCCGGCGAGGCGTCCGCCGAGCGCGCGGAGACGGTAGCGGCCGGCCGGCGCGGGACGGGCAGGAGCGTCGGCGACCACGACCAGCCAGGGCCTCGGCACCACGCCCGTCGGCCAGCCCTGGACGATCGCCTCGACCGAGGCGATGCCGTAGACGGTGCTCGGGGCGACGAGGACTGGCTGGACGCCGTACGGCACCGGTTCCCCCGGCCCGAGTCCGCAGGCTCGTGTGCCCCGGCCGCCCTCGTCGTCGAGCATCCGGAGCACGACGGCGGAGGCGATGTCGTATCCGTGGACCGGCAGTACTCCGTACAGCGGGACGACGCGCGTGCGCTGAACGGGTACCACCGGATTGGCTGTCATGTCGCAACCTTCCCTGGCTGCTTGCGTTGGCAGATCGAACTCCTTCGGCCACAGAGGGTAGCGTAATCATTCGACTGCATGGCGTAACGGCATCGGCCGTTCGGAAGGCACGCGCAGCCGCCCGTTCGGACCCATCCGTGCACGACTCAAGGGGATTCCGGTGAAGGGGGATTCCGGTGAAGAAGGTGCTGCTCGGATTCGGTGGGCTGCTCGCCCTCTTCCTCGGCGCGATCGGTGCGGCGCTTGCCCTGGTGGCGACGGCGGGGGCTGCCGAAGCGGACCGTGTGGCGGTGGACGGCGTGCCCGAGGCGTATCGCCCCTGGGTGTTCCGGGCCGCCCGCCAGTGCCACGAACCGGGGCTGACCCCGGCCCTGCTCGCGGCCCAGTTGTTCGAGGAGAGCGGCTTCCGGGTCGACGCCCGCAGTCCGGCCGGCGCCGAGGGTCCGGCGCAGTTCATGCCGGGTACCTGGGCGACCTGGGGGCGCGACGACGACCAGAGCGGTTCCGCGTCGCCGTACGACATCGGGGACGCGGTGATGGCACAGGGCCGCCTGATGTGCAGCTTGCTCGTGCAAGCGCGGGCATCGGGCATCGCCGACGACCCCCGGCGCCTGGCGCTCGCCGGCTACAACGCGGGCTGGGCTGCGGTCCAGGGCAGCCGTGGTGTTCCGCCCTACGGCGAGACGCAACGCTATGTAGCCGAAATCATGGGGAACTTGGGCCGCATCGGCGGAGCCGGCCTGCTGTCGGAGATCTCCGGCAGTGGTGTCGGCCCGGCCGCCGCGAGGAAGGCCGCCTCCCAGCTCGGTGTTCCCTACAGCTACGGTGGCGGCAGCCCCGCCGGCCCGAGCCACGGCCACTGCGACGGCGAGGACGGCTTCCGCGGCGGCCAGTGCCTGGCCGACTCCACGCTCGGCTGGGACTGCTCAGCGCTGGTCCAGTACGCCTACTGGCCTGCCCGCCAGCTCCCCCGCACCGCCGCCGAGCAGTACGCTGCCACGGCCGACCACCCCGTCGCCCAGGCCGAACTCCGAACCGGCGACCTGCTCTTCTGGCGCCACGGCAACGGTCACGTCTACCACGTGGCCCTCTACCTCGGCGACGGGGTGATGATCTCCGCGCCGAAGACCGGGGACGTCGTCAAGAGGGCTCCCGTCACCGACATGCCCGCCTCCGACTTCGCGGGTGCCACCAGGCCGTAGAGGGTGTACGACGATTTCCCGCTGCCCGACGTACGCAGCTCCCTGGGGGTGGGAGGCTTTGGTCGAGAGCCGACGGATTCCCGCTGCCCGAGGATGAGCGCAGGGAAGAGACTGCTCCGTACAGCTTGGAAAGCGGTCAATGGCTCTTTGCAGCAGTGGAGTTGAAGGTCTCGCGGTAGGTGCGTGGCGGCACCCCGACGTGTGCCTTGAACAGGGTGCGGAAGTTGGCCGGGGTGCCCAGGCCACAGCGTCGGGCGATGGCTTCGACCGTCAGGTCGGTCGATTCCAGGAGGTCCCGGGCGAGGCCGAGTCTTGCGTCGAGCAGCCAACTCATGGGCGGTCGGCCGGTGTCGGTGTGGAAGCGGCGGATGAGTGTGCGGCGGGACATGCGGGCCTGGCGTGCCAACTGGTCGACGGTGAGCGGCTGGTGGAGGTGGCGCAGGGCCCACTCGTACACCGGCATTGTGGTGCCGGAGGGGTCCGCGGTCACCGGCAGGTCGGCGAACTGGGCCTGACCGCCGGTGCGGTGCGGGGCGGTTACCAGGAGGCGGGCCCGCTGGTTCGCCAGACGGGCGCCGTGGTCGCGGCGGATGAGGTGCAGGGACAGGTCGAGGCCCGCGGCGACGCCGCCCGAAGTCAGTACCTGGCCTTCGTCGACGTACAGCTCGTGCGGCTGCACCGTCACCCGCGGGTACTGGCCGGCGAGTGCCGCGGCGTAGCGCCAGTGCGTGGTGGCCCGGCGGCCGTCGAGCAGGCCGGCGGCGGCCAGGGCGAACGCCCCCGAGCAGATGGACACCATCCGGCTGCCGCGGGCCGCCGCCTGTGCGAGGGCGGCGGTGACCGCGGCGGAGGGCGGGTCGGGCTCCAGGTACCCCGGGACGATCACGGTGTCCGCGGTCTCAAGGGCGTCCAGCCCGTCGATGACGGACAGCGCCGGGCCGCCGTGCATCGGAACCAGGCCCGGCCGTTCCGTGCACACCGTCATCGAGTACGGCCCGTCCGGCCAGCTTCCGAAGACCTGCAACGGGATGCCGATGTCGAGGGCGAGGACGTTCTCGAGCGCCACCACGACCACGTGGTGCTTGCCGTCGGGGGTGTGGGCTCCCATGGCATGATCCTATCCCTGGATGGCACTCGTGCCACTGACTGCCTCGCTCCGTCTGCCCCTACGGTCGGTTCATGACCACGGGAAACGCTCTCCTGCCGTCACCACCGGGTGCGGTGGTTGTGCACGGCCTCGACGGGGACGCCTCCGCGGTGAGCCGACAGGGGTGAGCACCATGAGGATCAAGCTGGATGCGGCCCAGGCCGCGATCGAAAGAGCCCGCGCCCACGCCGTGGCGATCGGCGTCCCGATGAACATCGCCGTCGTCGACGGCGGCGGACACCTGGTCGCGTTCGCCCGAATGGACGGGGCGATCCTCGGTTCGATCGAGATCGCGCTGGCCAAGGCGAAGACGTCGGTGCTGTTCGACGCCCCGAGCGAGAAGCTGTGGGAGTTCTGCGGGCCCGGCGGCCCGGTGCCCGCGACCGAGCACACCAACGGCGGGCTGATCCCCTACGCGGGCGGCCTGCCCCTGTACGACGGCGACGCCACCCTGATCGGAAAGAGAGCTGCCGTGACCACCGACGCACCCCTGCCCGTCTTCGAACGGCTCGGCCTCCCGGACACGGACCTGTCCCGGGACGCCTACGCCTGTGCGCAGCGGGCCACACCCGACTTCGTCCTCTTCCACAGCGTCCGCAGCTACGTCTTCGCCCGCGCCCACGCCCGGCACCAGGGCCTGCGCGCAGGAACCGACTACGACGACGAACTGCTGTTCCTCAGCTGCGTCCTGCACGACATCGGGCTGAGCGAGGAGGGCAACGGCGACCAGCGCTTCGAGGTCGACGGTGCCGACACCGCGGCGGCGTTCCTCCGCGAACGCGGCGTCGAGGAACGGCGCATCGCCATCGCCTGGGACGCCATCGCCCTGCACACCTCGGAGGGCATCGCCGGGCGCAAGGGCCCAGAGGTGCGGCTGGCGCAGGAGGGCATCGGCACCGACATCCTCGGAGTCCGACGCGAGAGCCTTCCGGCCGGCCTCGCCGACGAGGTGCACGCCGTGCTCCCGCGCATGGACCTGGCCTACGCGCTGAGCGACGCGATCGTCGCCCAGGCCACCGCCAAGCCGCAGAAGGCGACTCCGCTGACCTTCCCGGGAGCAGTGCTGCGCCACCATCTGCCGTACGGCGCTGAGCCCACCTGGTACGACCTGATCGCCATGGCGGGTTGGGGCGACCGTCCCGTCGGCGCCGTCGCCCGGCGCCGTGCCCGGACGCCCGAGCAAGTCGGGGCCATGTTCACGGAGTACCTGGCGGCGGGTGACATCGAGGGCCTGCTCTCGCTGTACGAGCCGCACGCCCACTTCGTCCCCACCCCCGGAACCCACCTGGTGGGCACCGAGGCCATCCGGAAGGCCCTGCGACAACTGATCGACAGCGGCGCCCGACTCGAGCTCGAACCGCGCGAGATCCGGCAGGTGGACGACATCGCCCTGGTGTCGAACACCGCCACGCTCACGGGCGCCGGCCCCGAACCGGTGATCTCCACGACCACGGAGATCCTCCGGCGCCAGCCGGACGGCGGCTGGGTCCACATCGTGGACGACCCGTTCTTCACCTGACCGCCTACGCCCCGCACCAGCCGCCCGCCGGTGGTCCAGGCCTCCTGACCGTCGGGCAGAGAAGCGCGTCGACCGGAACGCCTCCCAGCTGGGCATACCGGGCCTGGGCTCACCTGGACCGTCCGGTACCGGGGCGAGGGACCGGAGCGCGGCGCGGAGCGGTGCCGGGGCCGGTGAGTGCTGTGCCACGCGTTCGTGACGGAGGCCCGGCGGCCGCTGACGAGGCCCTTGCCGCGCTGGTCACGACTGGGCCCGATGCGAGGTCGTCGTGCGTCGGGCGGTGCAAGGCCGCGACGGTGGCGTGGATCAGGCGGGCGGTGAGCTGGGAGACGGGGCCGGCCTCCCAGCCGCGGTCGCGCATCAGCCGGACGAGGTGGTCCGGGACGGACCGGCCGTCGTCCTGCATACGTGCCATCCGGGCGGCCAGCAGGGGCCACTGACGGGAGCCCACCAGCAGCCCCGCCTCGCGTTCACGGCCGGGCATCGCCTCGTGGACCCAGCGGACGAAGCGGCCGTTCTCCGCCTGGCTCACCCCCAGCTGCGCCAGCGCCCTACGGCGATTTCCGAGGTCGAGGTCCTTCGGCAGGTCCAGGCCCACCGTCAGCGGACCGTAGGAGAGCACGGCGTCCCGGCTCGGAGCAGCGGCCGATCGCTGAGGGGCGTTGAGCGTCCGGCCGACCGCTCGGTCGACTCCCAGCCCCTCGGCGTAGGCCGCGGCCAGGACCCGTCGGACGTCGATGCCGTGGTCGTGGAGTTCCTGCATGGTCGCGGCGATCTCCGGCCAGATGGGGGAGGAGAGGATGGCCTCGCGCACCGGGCCCGCCGGAACGGTCGCACGCAGCACCCGCGCCCACTCCTGCGTCCGCCCCGCTGCGACCCGCGCCGAGTCGGCGGCGACCGCGTCTCGGACCGCGACGGCGATGTCCCCGACCTGCGGGAGGAAGTGATCGAGGTCGACACCGGCCTGCCGCAACGCGACCAACTGCTGCGCCATGGCGGGCCAGTCCGGACCGGACATCAGGGCCCACGCGACGTCCGGGACGAGCCTGGCCTTCACGTCCCCGGCCGCCTCGGGGAGGGCCTGGTCCACCGGCGGCAGCTGGCGTTCCCCGCCCGTCCTTCGCTGCGCCGCACGGCGGACCGCGTCCGCGACGGCGAGCACCAGCCGTACCGCCATCGTGGATGCCTGCACCGCTTCTCCGACGGCCTCGGCGAATGGCTCGCCCGGGTAGGGCATGGTCATCGGGGTCTCCTGTCTGTCAGCGGCTCCGGGTGGGGCCGTCGGCTCCACGGCCGGGGGAGTGTCCTGCTCCGACGGTCGAACCTGGGATCGCCCGCGGAGGGTGCGCTGGCGCGGCGTCGGCCTGCGGAGCAGCAGCTGCTGCTCCTGCGTCCAACGGAACGCTGTGAGCGGCGGCCCAGCCGTCCAGCCTCCAGACGAGGACCTGGGCGACGGACTCGGCTGACCTGAGCTCACGTCGGGCGGCCACCGCGGCGAGGACCGAGACGGGGCTGACGCCGTGCCGCCCCAACGCGGACAGCCGCTCGCGCAGGGCGGGCCAGGCTGGGTCCAGGAGTACGGCCGGCGCATGAGCGGGAACGGCCCGAGCCACGACCTCGGCCAGTGGCGACGGTCCCGTCCCACTCGTACGCGGCCGGGTTCCCGCACCGACCGACGATGCCCCGGTGACGAGTTCCACCGCCTCCCGTAGCGGTCGGCCCGTTCGGGCCGCGGCTTCGGCCTGGAGGCGGTAGCCCTGCTCCTCGTGCCACAGCTGCGCCGCCTTGACGGCTGTGGCCAGGGCGAGGAGGAAGCTCAGGAAGGCGACGGTGTCGTTACGGCCTGACGACTCTGCCGCGGACACGAGGATCCGGACCGAGGAACGCAGCAGCAGCCGCGCCTCCCCGTCGAGGTCGCGGTGGCCCGGTGCCCGTGCAGCCCGTTCGAATTCGGCTGCGGAAGCGCGCAGAGCCGGCCCGGTGAGGGACGGCGCGTTCTCGGCCACCACGACGAGGAGGTCGCCGAGGGCGGCGACGTCACCGGCACCCTGCCGTGGCCCGTCGGCGCCGAGTCGCCCGGAGACCACGTCGAGGTTGAGTTCGAGCGTCTGCCAGAGCATGTCGGGCGGGATTTCGGGCGCCGGGATCGGGACCTGCCAGCGTTCCCGGACACGGGGGAGCGACAGGTCGTAGGCCAGGCTCGAGCCCGCGAACCACACCGCGCGATCGCCCCGGTCCCGGTCGCCCGGGAGCGCGACCGCGTAGCCGGTGAACGCGTTGTCCTGCGCGCCGACGCGCTGGGTCACCCGCACTCCGGAAGAGCGGAGGCGTGCGAAGAAGTCGTCCTCGCCCGCGGCGGAGGCCGCTGCCGTACGGACGGTTCGTTCGAGTTGGTCGCGTGCGCTCTCCGGCAGGTGGCGGCGGGAGGCTTTTCGCGTCTCGCCCGTCGTGGGCCAGCGCTTCGCGGTTCGGTCCCCCGACGTCAGCGGACGCAGATTCCATCGGGTCTTGAGCTGTCGGGCGAGCCGCTGCATCCGGACGATGTCCTGCCGCAGATTCGGTTGGATCCCGTCCTGCCGGGCCTTCGTCGCGACGATGTGGATGTGGTCGTCCGCGTGCCGGACCGCGACCCAGCGGCAACCCCACGGGTCACCGTGCGGGGCGATGCCGACGGCGTTCATCATCGCCGCCGCGGCCTCGGCCCACTGCCCGTCCGTCAGGAGCGGATCCTCGGGAGCCGTGCGCACGGCGACGTGGTACACGTGCTCGGCGGGGACGTTGCCCGGGAGGGCGTGCACCGGGGCGTCCAGCAGGAGCCCCAGGTCCCCCACCGTCGTGTTCGCCGACCGCGCGGGGTCGGGCACCCGCGGTGCCCACGCGGCGACCATCCGAGGGTCCTCGTGCTCGTCCCGCTTTCCGGGACCGTAGAGGTAGAACAGAAGCCCCGCGGTGTCGTTCCCACCCTTCGCCCTTTTCGGAATCACCAGCGCGACGCTCGCTCCCGCATCACCTGGAGCGTCGCGCGGTCGACCCGCCGTACGGCCTCCTCGACGAGGGGCACAATGGGGTGAGTGGCGTTGTCGTCGCTCAGCCCGATCGACGCGCAGAGCCGCACCAACTCACCACGCGACCGGATCAGCTCGGCCAGCACATCCCGGGCGTCCGCCGACACCGGCACGAGCTGATCCTTGGCGACTGCCAGTGCCTTGCGGGCCGCCCACGCGGACACGGCCATGCCATCGCGCTTCGCGGCCTCCCGTACGATGGTCAGCTCGACATCGTCGTAGGCGAGATTCACCCGGTTCGACCGGGGTGACTGGGTCTGCCGCTCCCGGCGCCGTCCACCCTGCGTGGCACTCACCTTCGCTGCTCCTCGGCTCTGTGAGGACGTTTTTCTCACGGATCCGGAGCGACCCCGTCCCTCGCCGGACTCCCGCTTCGCCACTCTGGTTCGTTGTCGAATTACCTGCTCGTAGATACGCCGGGGTGATGGTCGCGAATCACCGATACGGGTGACACCTGCGAGCGGGTTCGAGACCGTCGGGGACGGCGGTTCTACGATCCCCGGCATGACGAGAGATGACGAATTCCTTCGGCGGATGCGTGAGATCCAGGAGGGGCGCGAGAAGGCGATCGTGCCGCTCGCCGGCCTCATGGCGCAGCGCAAGCGCTTGCGCGACCAGCTGGCCGAGACCGAGGTGCCGTACGGCCAGGCGTTCGCGGCCGCGGAGGCTGCGGGCTGGAGTGCGGAGGAGCTTTCGCGGCTGGGCGCGGAGGCGCCCGTGCGCCGCCCGAAGGGGAGGCCTCGGAAAAGCGGTGCAGGTATCAAGACCGCCATCCCGGGACCGTTGTCCGGCAGCGCGGACGACTCGGCCACGACGGACGTTCCTGCCAGCTGAGGCTGTACCCGCCTGGCAGGCGGGTACAGCGAGTTAGTGTTCGTTGTTCCATTGGCGGAGAGCCGATCGGATCGGGGCTTACTGATGGTTTCAGGGCGAGTTGAACTGCGCTCCTGTTGCGTCGCCGTTCGCCAGGTCAGTAGCGGAACCGTGCCTCAGACCGCGTTTGAGATCTCAGTCGATCGTGCAGTCTTCGTGCTCTACCCTCTGCGGGTGATCGATGAGACGTTCCCTTTCGTCGGTGAGTTCAGGGAGCTTGGGCACGGCAGGCCGGACGGACCATCGCTTCGGTCCGCCGTTCGCGCCCAGGAACCGACGCATGCTCGCGAGTTGGTCGAGTACCTGCGCGCCGGTGCGGTCCTGGCCGCCACGACCACGCTCGTGCACGACGTTCTGAGCCCCGACAATGCCGTGATCGGCGGGTTGCACCTGCTGACGGACGGACACTGGCTCTGGTACTCGGACCTGGCCCACTATGTCGAGCGCCATCATGTCGCGCTCGACCCGCGGTTCATCGCGCACGCCCGGAGCAACAACTGGACTGCTCCGCTTGTCAGTGAGGCTGACCTGCTCGCGATGGAGGCCAAGCTTCTCGGGGACGCCGCGGACTGAAGGGTCCGCTGCTAAGGGTTGTCCCGCAATTGATCTCCGGCGCGCTGGAGCGAACGGCGTGCCGGGGTGACCGCTCGGCTATGCGGCCTGGCTGAGGTTGTGCAGGCGGGCGATGCCGAGCATGGCGTGGTGGACGCCGTCGCCCTTGAGCCGACAGTCGCGGAGGATCTTCCACGTCTTCATGCGGGCGAAGACGTGCTCGACGCGTGCTCGGACCTGCTTGTGGGAGCAGTTGTGCTCCTTCTTCCATTCGCACAGCTCGCCGCCGGCTGGACGGCGGTGCGGGATGACGAGACCGGTTCCGGGATAGCCGCCATCGGCGATCGTGGTCGTCCGGCCGACGATGGCCGCTGCCCCGGACTCGACCCAGGCCTTGCAGTCGTTGCGGTTGCCGGGGACGGGGTGTCCGATGGCGACGACCAGTCGTGTGTCGGCGTCGATGACGACCTGGTGGTTGGTGGAGTATCGGTAGTTCTTCGACTTCTCGGCGATGCTGTGGTCGCGGGTGGGGACCAGGGTGCCGTCCACGATGAGCACGGCGTCCTTGTGGAACCGCTGCCGTTGCTTGAGTGCCAGCAGCGGCCCGAGGTGGTCGACGACGCGGTCTGCCGCGGACTTCGAGATCCCGAACAACGGAGCGAGCTGTCGTAGTGTCAGGTTCGTGCGCCAGTAGGCCGCGACGAGGAGCGCACGGTCCTCCAGTGGCAACGACCAGGGGCGCCCGGGCCGTACATCGTCGGCACCTTCCCGGCGCAGCATCGTGATCAGCTTGCGGAACGCGCGCGGGCTCAGCCCCGTGAATGGGCCTATCCAGGACGGCTCCGAGGCCATGATCACACGAGACACGCCAAGATCATCCCACCGGCGCATCGGCGAAGATGTGCGGTTCAGGGGCCTGGGATGAAGTCGGGCTCGATCCCGAGCGCGGTCACCTTGCCCCTCACCGCTTCAACGAACGCAACAAGGTCCGGCACGAGGCTCACCCAGGCTGCAGGAGAGCTCCAAGTGTCTGGCGCGAAGACAGAGCCAACCCGCCAGACCTCATCGGTCGCCATGATCTGGACCGCGCCGGGCACCTCATAGCTCATCGAGTCGAACGTGAAGTTCCCCCGCTCACCGTCCGGAAGGCGGAGCCAGAGCGAGAGGGCACGGGCCAGTTCGGCCACCGGGAACTTGTCCTCGCTCCACACCGTGAGGCTGGCGTCGCTGATGACCAAGTCCGCCTCGATGTCCACGAGCAACACCTCAACGGGGGCGGAGCCCGCGGTGAGTCCTCGACGGGCCAGATCCGGCGCACCGAAGTTCCAGCAGGCGAACTCCACTGCTTGATCACCTCGTACAGGGTCCGAGTCCGTCACGTGGACAGAGCATATCAATCTGGACAACCCTAGCCGCTGCGTCCGGCACAGCAGGGAAGTGCCACGCATTGCGGGACAGCCCTTACTGATCGTTTCAGAATGAGTTGAGCTGTACCCTTGTACTCGACGATCTTGGTCGGCAGGCTGTCCGGGTGAGTGTCGATCTTGTTCCGGATGAC